>DAMAVY010000043.1:0-12817 GCA_032077725.1 Clostridium sp.
TTGAAACTCGGTCCTATGAAGCTAAAGACGGCGGAAGAAGATATGTTACTGAGGTCATAGCGGAGGAAGTAGGATTTCTAGAGTATGGCGATAAAAAAGGACAAGCAACCCAACAGGATAATGGCAGTATTCCAGGAGATTACTTTGGGAATGGAGATATGACACCAGTTGATGATGGAGAGGATATGCCTTTCTAGTTGAAGATTAAGTGGGGGAGTTTATAATGAATGATACAGAATGGAGAGAAAATAAGCGAAGGAAAAAACAACAGTTTATGGCACTTCAAAATCTTCCGTATGAAATAAAGGTTAGAAAAGCAGAGCTTAGAGCCTGGGAATTTTATAATGAGATGGCAAAGAGAGATTTAAATTGCCATATAAGTGTTGGTGGATTAGATAGCATTACATTACTACTCTTTCTAAGATCAATAGGAATAAATGTACCAGCAATATCAGTATCGATGCTAGAGGATAAAAGTATTCAAAGAATACATGATGAATTAGGGATTATTAAGTTGGCACCATATAAATCCAAGGTTGCTGTCCTTAATGAAGTTGGATTTCCTGTAATATCAAAGAAGTTAGCAGGTAGAATAGAGACACTTCAAAATCCAACTGAAAGAAATACGACAGTAAGACATGCAATTATTACTGGTGAGTGTGGAGAACAAGGCCATTTTGCTAAAAATAGCCGAATGAAATTACCTAAAAAGTGGCTTGAACTATTTGCAGGTATGGAAAATGAAAGCTATGGAACCCACTATATGGAGGCACCGTTTAAAGTTTCAAATCAATGTTGCTATCACATGAAGGAAAAACCCTGTGGGGATTGGGCTAAGGAACATAAAAGTTATCCTTACTTAGGTATGATGGCTTCAGAAGGTGGACAAAGAGAAGAATCACTAATAGATCATGGCTGCAATTACTATGGGATATCCGTTATGAGAAGTGCACCATTTGCGATATTTACAAGACAAGACTTGTTGCAATTATCGCTAGATTTAAAAGTTCCAATACCGGAAATATACGGAACCATAGAACAAAAACCAGATGGTACTCTATATACTACTAAAGCTCAGAGAACTGGATGTAGTATGTGTGGTTTTGGAATTCACCTAGAGCAAAGACCTCACCGTTTTGATAGATTAAGAGAACGTAATTTTAAAGAGTGGGAGTTTTGGATGTATAGATGTGTTACAGACCCAGAGACTGGAGAAAAGTTTGGGTGGGGTAAAGTATTAGATTATATAGGTGTAGAGTGGGAAGATGTTCCTATTCGGGTAGAACAATTAAGTTTTACTATTTAATAAGGATAAACAATGTAAAAATAATATCTTAGTACAGGAATAAGTTCATGTGAGGGTGCCACTGCAGGGTTACATTCTCACATGATAACCATGTAATAAAATTAGTTCTTTGAAAATTAAATAGGTACGGTGTTGAAGATTTGTTTGAAAAGTTATACAATATATTAAATAAATTGAAATAATATCAACAATCTATTTGGAGGTGAACGGTGCATGGAATTTTCAACAGATATTTTTAGTTTGGATCCAAACAAAGATATTCATATTGAATTTTGCAAAAATACTACAATTAAACTACCAACTTCTCAAGATATATTCTTTAGAGCTAAAGAAGATGAAATTTTCCAGCAATATCAATCTGCACGATTATTTCTTAGGGAGACTGAAACAGATGATTGGGACCATTGGTTTCAAGATTATGATCCTAACTATACAGAAGCCTTTAAGCTATTGTTTATACAAAGAATGTATGAAACGGCACTAATATATTATAATATATTAGTTGATTTATCATGGACTCTTTGTTATATAAGTACAGAATATGCATTATATAAGAAAGATAAAACAATTAAGTTAAATGATTTTATAAATATAGAAGATGCTTATGATGCAATGCGAAATGCTGAGAATTTAGTAACCAATCCAGACAATGAAGGAAACCCTTTAACATATATTAAGGTGATGTGTCCTGAATTTGAGGATTCTATTAATCTTGTAATCGATTTTTGGAAAGATTTCAAAGATAGTAGTATACGTAATTTGTATAATTACATTAAGCATAAAGGAAAACCAAGTTATGAAGAACTTGAAAGAATCAAAGGTGGTAAATTAATGGGGTTAAAAATAAATGAAGAGGAATGCCCTATCGATATACGAGATGTAAAAAAGGTTGTAAATTTAAGAAAGTCAATTATAGATTTAAGAGAGTTTGACGATACAATACTTTTCCCATATATAAAAAAACTTTTTGAACTATTAGAGTTAGAAATTAAACCTTCAGAAATTTTATTAACTTAGTAAATATATAACTACACAAACACCGTACTATTCAAATGAATATGCGGTATTTTTTTATTCAAATTCGAGGATGGTTGAGCGTGTGACTTTAAGAGATTTTTTACAAAAATATATATTTACTGAGGAAAAGCAAGGAAGTGAAGAAAAGTGATAGTAGTCGAAGGAAAGATAAAAGGCAAAGCTAGACCGAGATTTATTACTAAGACAGGGAGAACGTTTACTCCAGGGGATACAGTAAGTTATGAAAACTGGGTAAAGTTATGTTATCAGCAGCAATGCGGAATACACTTAGAAGGGCCTGTAAAAGCGAGAATTGAAGCATACTATAAAATACCTAAGAGTTACACAAAGAAACGTGTACAAGCAATTAGAGAAGGTTTGCAACACCCACAAAAGAAACCTGATGCAGATAATGTGGCTAAGATAATACTTGATAGCTTGAATAAAATAGCATATGAAGATGATAGCCAAGTTGTAGAGCTTACAGTAATTAAGAAATATACAGAAGAACTAGAGAGAGTTGAGTTTGAACTGGAGGAGATAGTTTGAATAAAGAGCAACTAAAGCAGATTAGATATATTAAATCAGAAATAGCAACAATTGAAACACAGATTGATAATATAGAACCTGCAATGGTAACAGATAAAGTTACTGGTTCAAGTTCATATTTCCCATATACTCAAAGGAGTTTTCAATTAGAAGGGATAGATGTAGAAGATTTTAATAGAAGGACCAGAAGACTACAAAGTAAGCTTATGAAAAGGAAATCAGAACTCTTAGAGCTGCAGGAACAAGCAAATGAATTAATTAATAGCATAGAGGATAGCTTGGTTAGACAGATTATAACACTTAGATACGTAGAAGGTCTAAATTGGTACAATGTAGCAGATGTAATTGGTGAAAATAGTACATCTGAAAGTGTAAGGAAGATTGCTGAAAGATATTTAAAAAACTATTAAATGTCCTACATGTCCGTTATAGATATGTTAATCTGTATATAGGGAAGTTAGATGATTTCCATGACAGGATCCCCTTGCATATAAAAAGACACTTGTAGAAATATGGGTGTCTTTTATTGTTATATTTTAAATAGTATTGTAAAATATTTGTGGGGAGGGGATATAATTGGGAAAGTGGAGAACCGGAGATTGGATTTGGTTAATAGGAATTTTATTAGCAATAATAGTTTCAGTAGTAACAATAAGATTAAATGATAATGATAGTGTTGTTAATATAATTTCTCTTTTATCAAGTGCATCATCAATAACATTAGCGATTGTTGCTATATGGCAAAGTTCGAAAAATAATTCAGAATCAAATAAGACGTTAGGAAATGTTAACGTAAAATTAGATTTCATAGATAAAAATCTAATAACTATTCAAAAGTACATGATGAAAGGAACTAAGGAGGCTGTTAAAAAATCTCCAATACCTGTTGAAGAACAAGAAGAATTTATGGAAATAATAAGAAAACAGGAAGAAGATATAACAATAAATACTATATTAACTAGTGACAATAAATATAGTGATTCAATAAAGGGCAAATGTTATATAAATAAATTTTATTCTGAAGATAATAAGCTAAATGATGAACTTAATAAATTAAACATAATTTTAAAAAAAGGTTGTGGAAATGAAGTAAGATATCGTATAGAAGGTACAAATGTATTCAAAAATGATATTTTAATTTCTTACAAAATGGAAAAAGATAATGTAGAAATTACATTAGAAAATGATACTATACAAAATAAAAAAATAAAAGAGGTATCATTTTCAGAATATGAGGATAGAATAGATTTTTGGCTATATGGAGATAAAACAAATAGATTTAATCTTAACAAGAATCCTAATTAATAGGGTTCTTTTTATTTTATAGAAAAGGTGGTGTGAATATGCTAAAGATTTATACAAGTTTCAAATGTAGAGGATGTTGCAGAGAATTTATTTTATTAACATCTGAAATGAAAAGCGCAATAAATGAGGGTAAATATTTAGCATGTCCATACTGTGGAAATGAAAGAATAAGGGAAGAACTAGCAACAGATGATCTCAGAGAAGTAATGAAAGAAAGAAAATATAAGAAAGTAAATGGAAGAATGAGACAGGTTAAATAGAGGAATTTAATCGTTTTTATAGAATATATAGGCTAATAAAGAATTAAGAGGTGATTGCAATGAAAAAATCAAGTTTTATAGTTGGACTAATAGGTGGTATATTAGGTATATTAAGTTGTGGATTCTTACTATTTTCAGGACTAAACATGAAGGTTACTGAAGTAGATGGAAATAAAGTTTTGATATTCTCTATTATAGGGTTACTGATTAGTATATTAGCTTTAATTGGAGCTTGCATTGTAGAAAAGAAGAAGAATTTAGCAGGAGCATTTATGTTATTGGGAGCAGTGGCAAATATACCATGTAGTTTATATAGTATAAGCGCAGATAACCAAATAACATTTATGATATGTGCAGTAGTAGTAATATTACTATTAGTATCTGGAATAATGGCTTTATGTTTAAAAAATGATTAGATTTAAAATCTTTAAGGACTCTAGAAATAGGGTTCTTTTTTATTGATATTTTAGGAGGTGGCATTATGGCCAAGATAACACCAAAACAGAAGGCATTTTGTGATGAATATTTAATTGACCTTAATGCTACACAAGCTGCAATAAGAGCAGGATATAAGGAAAAGGCAGCATATAGAACTGGGGCAGATAACCTCAGAAAACCTCAGATACAGGAGTATATTGAAAAGAGAATGAATGATAGGATACAGAGAACAGAAATAACGCAAGATAGAGTTTTAAAAGAGCTTGCGGATATAGCTTTTGATGATATAAAGAACTATTTGAGTTTTTGCACAGATGAAAATGGAGAAATTAGAGTTAAGATTAAGAATAGTACTGAGATAGATACAAAGAATATATCGGAGGTAAGCATAGGGAAAGATGGGCAGTTTAAGTTTAAGCTATATTGTAAAGATAATGCACTTATACAGTTAGGAAAACACTTAGGCATGTTCAAAGATAAAGTGGAAGTTTCAGGTACTATAAATAATCCATATGAAAGTTTAAGCACTGAGGAACTTAAGAAGTTGATTAGTGATTGATAAGAAGTTAATAAAGCTAGGTGCTAGAGTAGAACTTGCAAGACGTGAGTTCTTTTTTTATTGCAATTTAAAGGCACCTGACTTTTATAAAGAAGGTAGAAGATATTTAGTAGAGTTGTGCGATGATCTCCAAGAGTTCTATGAGAGTGATGATGATGTATTAGTTATCAACGAACCTCCTCGTCATGGTAAGAGTAGAACAGCAGGTTTATTTGTTGAATGGGTATTAGGTAATAATCAAAATGAAAAGATAATGACAGGATCCTACAATGAAACCTTATCAACTATGTTTTCTAAAAATGTAAGGAACTCTATTCAGGAAGAAAAAGCAGATAAGTATAAGTCAGTATTTTCTGATGTGTTCCCTGGAGTAGCAATTAAACGTGGTGATGGAGCTATGAACTTATGGAGCCTTGAAGGTGGATATAATAACTATCTAGCTACAAGTCCTACTGGAACTGCAACAGGTTTTGGGTGTAGTCTTATGATTATAGATGACTTAATAAAAAGTTCATTAGAGGCTAGTAATGCTGCAGTCTTAGAAAAACACTGGGAATGGTTTACTAACACTATGCTTAGTAGATTAGAAGAAGGTGGAAAGATAATCATTATTATGACCAGGTGGCATAGTGAAGACTTAGCTGGAAAGGTTCTTAATTGGTGCAAAGAAAAGGGTAAGAAGTATAAGCACATTTCAATGAAGGCCATTATAGATAAAGATAAACATGAAATGTTATGTCCTGAAGTTTTAAGCTATGAAAGTGCATTGGATAAAAAGTCAGTAATGGGTGCTGATATATTTAGTGCCAATTATCAGCAGGAGCCAATAGACTTAAAAGGAAAACTATATAGCAGCTTTAAGATTTATGATAAGTTACCAGTTGATGATAAAGGAAATAACTTATTTACTTCAATATCTTCTTATGGTGATACTGCTGATGAAGGAGCAGACTACTTATGTAATATTATTTATGGGGTGTATAACAAAGAGGCTTATGTACTAGATGTGATATATACTCAGGAGCCTATGGAAGTTACAGAGGATCTTGTTGCAAAGGCTTTATATGAATGTGAAGTTAATAGAGCTTTGATAGAATCTAATAATGGTGGTAAAGGATTTGCACGAAGCGTTGAACGAATACTTAAGGACAAATATAAATCCAATAAGACAAAGATTAAGTGGTTTCATCAAAGTCAGAATAAAGTTGCTAGAATACTTTCTAACTCTACATGGGTAATGGATCATATATACTATCCAAGAAATTGGAAAGATAAGTGGCCTGAGTATTATGAGGCTATGAATAAGTACCAAAGAGAAGGAAAGAATGCACATGATGATGGACCTGATGCAACTACAGGAATAGCTGAGAATATAGGAAAGAGAGGACTAAGAACATTCTAGTCCTTATTTTTATACCTGAAGTGAGGTGAGATAGTGGGTATTAAGGATATATGGAATAAGATTAAGAAAGGGGTGAAGGCTGGAATTATGGCAGTGCAAGAAAATAGTTTAACAGATAATAAAGTAATACTAATGATAAATGATTTTAATAGCTCAGATAAAAGACGTTGGATGACTGTAGGGCAGAAATACTATGAAGTAGAAAATGACATTCTAAAAAGAAGGATAACTAGGATTGTCAAGGGTGCAGAAATAGAAGAAACATATAAAGCTAATAATAAACTAGCACATAGTAAATATAAGAATATGGTTGATGAAAAGGTTGCTTATCTTTTATCGAAAGATTATTCACTTACTTGTGATGATGAAAGTTATATTCAAAAAGTTAAAGATGTACTAGGCAAAAACTTTCAATATCAAATATCAGGACTTGGGTATGAAGCAAGTAACAAAGGTATGGCATGGCTTCAGACATACATAGACGAAGAAGGAAACTTTAAGACTATGATAATACCTAGTGAACAATGTATACCTATATGGAGAGATAACAGCCATACAGAACTAGAAAGTATGATTAGGGTATATGAGACAGTAGCATGGGAGTATGATAAGAAAAAGACTATAACTAATGTTGAAGTATGGACCAAAGATGGAGTTTCATATTATAGATTAGATGGTAAATTATTAATACCTGACTATGATAGGAATAATGATAGCAATGGACCAGTTGCGCATTATAAGAAAGGTGATTTGTGGTATGCATGGGGCAAAGTTCCTTTTATACCTTTTAAGAATAATAGAATAGAGCTTCCGGATATTAAGTTTGTTAAGAGTTTATTAGATGCATATGATTTATCCAGGAGTGAAGCTGCTAACTATGTAGAAGAAGTAAAAAACCTTATCTTCGTTTTAAAGGGATATGGCGGAGAAGATATTGCTGAGTTTATGAGAGGACTTAATGAGGATAGGGCTATTCCAATAGATGATCCTGAAGATGGAGGAGTAGATACATTAACACCTACCATGGATATTACAGCACTAAGAGAACATTATGAACAGCTAAAGAGAGATTTAATTGAAGATGGGCAGTCAGTTAATAAAGACTTAGATAAATTTGGTTCAGCACCTTCAGGAGTTGCTCTTAAGTTTATGTATGCAGGCTTGGATTTAAAAGCTAATGCATTAGAAACTGAATTTAAGATGGGATTTGAAAGTTTATTATACTTTATCAACATATATCTTAGTGAAAATAACTTAGGAACATATAACAATGTGGACTTAGATATTTTATTTAATAGAGATATGGAGATTAATGAAACAGAGGTAATCGATAATTGTGGTAAATCTAAGGGTGTAATTTCAGATGATACTATAATAGCTAATCATCCATGGGTTAAAGATGTTGAAAAAGAAAAGGAAGCCTTAAAAGAACAAAAACAAGAAAGCTTACCATTCCAGGACAAGATACCTATAGGTGGTGGAGCTGATGAAAAGTAGCGAGTATTGGGAGAAACGAATAGCCAATAGTACCTGGCAGACCTACAACAACTTAGAGGAAAAGAATAGATACTTATTAGAAATGTATCAAGATGCAAGTCTTCAAATATCTGAGGAGTTGTATAATATTACTGAGAAGATTAATAATGGTAAAGGTGTAACCTTAAGCGATATGCATAAACACAATAGACTTATAGGGTTACAAAAGAATATGGAAAACATAATAGGAGAGTTAGGGGATAATGTTGAAACCTTTGGTAAAAACAATATGATTGAAGGATTTAAAGACACTTACTCTAATGTTATGGTTGAGTTAGGTAATACTAAGTTTGATATGGTACCTAAGAAAGTTATGGAGGAAATGCTTAATAGACCATGGCAGGGAGGTGCTTTCTCAGAGAGGCTATGGAAGAATACACAAGTACTAGCATCTAATCTTAATGAAATAGTTGTTACCGGATTAACGCAAGGTAAGACAGTAACAGAAATGGTTATACAACTTTCAAATGCAATGAACACAGGATTTAATGTTTCTCATAGACTTATTAGAACTGAGACTATGCATTATCTTAATGAGAGTGCATTTAAAGGTTATGAAGATGCTGGATGTGAGGAAGTGCAATTATGGGCTGCTGTAGATGAAAGAACATGCCCTACATGTGGTATTAAACACGGTAACATATATAAAATAAAAGATTTTCCTACATTGCCATTACATGCTAACTGTAGATGCACTATATTACCTATAGTAGATGAAAATGATGCTAAGAAGGAACGGGATGTAGCTAAAATAGATGTTAAAAAAGAATGGGGTAGAAGAAGTATTCCAGAGGAAAAAATAAAAGATAAGATGAAAATGAATTATGCTAGTGATGAGAAACAGCATGAAAAATATAAGGGAATACTAGGCAAAGATGTTCCAAAATCATTGGAAGAGTTCCAGAATTTGAAGTATAATAATAGTGAGGAATGGAATCTTGTTAAGGATTATGTAAAATCTAGATCAAACAATATGATATCTGCATTTACTCCATATAGTAAATATAAAGAGCATAAGAAAATAATTGATTCAGATATAGTAGGATTAACAACTAATAATGGGATTAAAATAACTGGTCAAAGTAAACACTTTATAGAAAGAGTATTTGGAACTAATGAAGATCCCAAAACCAATAGACCTAGAAGCGGTGTTGAAATTAATGATATTAAGGATGCTCTTTTAAATGGCTCGGTAAGAATTAGAAAAAGTGATCCTGACAGCATAAAATTTATAACAGATAAATGCCTGGTTTCAGTAAACCCTAACACAGGAGTTTTAATTCAAACTAATCGATAAAGAAGGGAAGTGGCTATTATGAAATTTAAACTAAAAAAGAGTTTATTTGATTTACTAATTAATGTACCAGAAGTTAACCAATATATAATTAATAAAGCTGAAGAAAATGATTATATTAATTTTAATATAGATGCAAAAAACTTTAGAGAGGTACAATTATTAATAAATGATGAAATAGTATTGAATGGTATGGATAATCAAGATACTGTTAATAGTATAGGTTTAAAGTTATATAAATTATATGATGAAATATTATATCAAAAGGATAATCAATAAGAGCACTTACTAAAAAGTAAAGAGTAGGTGCTTTTATTATGCTTAAAATTGAAGGGGGAATAACTATGTATTTAATACTATACACATTATTAATAATATTACTTACAATACACACTATTGCTGATTATAAGAAAGTAAAATCGAACAAAGAAGTAATAGAATTAAATAATAAAGTTTATATAGCTCAAAAGGAATTAAGCAATAAAGTAGACAAACAGTTGGAATTGGAAAAGAAAAGGTTAGAATTAACAAGGGGAGTAAATGAAGAAATTAAAATTATATCGGATAACTGGGAAGTTATGAAATTAAATTTAACTTTAGATAATGAAATGATAGCTAAAGAAGTTATAAAAATTATTAATAAAAAAACAAAAAGAAGAAAAAATGATTTTAAATATTTAAAGTCTTAGGGAACTAAGGCTTTTTATTATGCCCTTTTTAAAGTTTTGCAGGGCATAAAGAACAAAGGTAACTCTACATTACCTGGAGAGCAGGTATAAAAATCTATTAGAAGTAAAGGAGAGAAAGAATATGGAATGGTTAAGAAAGTTAATTGAAGGTGTTAAAAAGAAGGAGGATGGTAGTCTTGATGTTGAGGAATTGATGAAACAGATTAATACTGAATTTCCTAAAAATGCAGTACCAAAGGAGACTTTTAATGATGTTAATGGTCAACTAAAAACTGCTAACACAACTATCACAGATCTAAAGAAAAACAATGGTGATAATGAAACATTACAAAAGACAATCAAGGATCATGAAGAAACCATTAAGACTCAAAAGGCTGATTATGATGCTAAAGTAAGAAATCTAACTTTAGATAGTGCTATTGAAAAAGCATTAACTGTATCCAAGGCTAAACATACTGATTTATTATCTGCAAGAATTGATAGAGATAAATTATTGATAAGTGCAGATGGTAAAGTATCCGGATTAGATGAACAGCTAAAAGGATTAAAAGAAACTTACAAGGATCTATTCGAAGAAAAGTTAAGTGGTAGAGAACCAGCCAATCCAGAAACGGGTTCTTCAAGTAACAACACCTATGCGGCATTAATGGCCAATGCTGATAATATGAGTGCTGAGGAAGTAGCAGCACAATTTATGGCCATGCAAAATAAATAGAAAGAAGGAATGTAAATGTCAGTAGCAAATTTTAAACCAACATTATGGGAAGGAGCATTAATTGCTAACTTCCATTCAGTATCAGTAGCACAAGCTATATCAACTAAGCCAAGTAAAATACAAGGTAACAAGGTTATATTCAACAGAGTTGGAGCAGGAACTCTTAAGGACTATGAAGGTTCTATAGCATGGGATGAAATTAATACTACTCCTATCGAAATGGTTTTTGATAAGAAGAAGTATTTTGCTTTTTCACTTGATGATTGCGATAAGGTCCAACTAGTAGCAGATGTCATGGGTGCAACAACTGCAGAACATGCTGCAGTATTAGCTGAAACTTATGATAAAGATTTCTTTACTGTATTATCTGCGGGTGCTAAAGCAGCTAATAAGATTGGTTCAACAGCAAGTAAAATAAAGATAACTGAGGCTAATGTATATAACTATATTGTTGACTTAGGAACTAAGTTATCTAAAAATAAAGTTCCTAAAACTGAAAGATATGTAACTGTAGATAGTGAAATATTAGGATTGCTTTCAAAAGACAGAAGATTTACAGCTAATCCTAATGTGTTAGTTAATGGAGTTGTAGAAGGACAAACTATTAATGGCATGCAAGTAGTATGTAGTGAGGAAAAACCAGCTAATATTATAGTAGCACATCATAAATCTGCAATTGGTGCTGCTAAGCAACTTGATGAAATGGAAGCTATGAGACTTCAAACTTCATTTGCTGATGGAGTAAGAGGATTATGCATGTATGGATCTAAAGTGTTAAGAGATGAAGCTATAGCAGTTTTATATTATGAATTAGGAACTTCTGCAGATATTGAGCCAATCAATGTTACAATATCAAATACTACAGCTAATCCAGTAAATACTAAGGAAGTAGCAGGAGTATAAGAGAGGGTAAAACCTCTCTTCCTTTATGAAATGAGGTGTTGAAATGGCACAAGAAGATGATATATTAGTATCACTTAAATTGAGACCAGGAATATCTAATCTTAGTGAAGAACTCTTAAAAGACTTTATAAAAGATATATTTAATGATGTAGCTGAATATATCAACCTTGAAGAAGGTATAGAAATGCCTATAGGATGTATTAGTGTAGTTAAAGACTTAGTAGTTATTAAAGCTAACAAAATAGGCTCAGAGGGCATTTCAAGCGAAAGCCATGAGGGTGTAAGTCAATCGTATATTGACGGTATGCCTAAGGATATAAAAACAAGACTAAGAAGATATAGGCGGCTTCCAAGATGAGTGTAGTTACAGATATGAAGCCTATTATGCTTCAGGGAAAAGTTAAAGTTGAAAGCCCTTCCGGTGCAATCAGATATGAATGGCAAGATGTTAAAAGTATAGATGTAGTTTTATACCTAACTGATGATATGAAATACACTCAAAGTATTAAATATAATTCTAGTAGTCATGTTGGACTTACCTTCTTCAAGGATATTGATAAGAACAGTAACAGATTGAAATTGGGTGATACTATTTATGATATTACTAAAGTTAACTCCAAAGGCAGATTTACAACTCTGTTATTAAAGGTGGTTGATACTAATGAATGATAATAAGGAGTTTGTAAGAAGTATTGAGAATGCTACTTTACAAATAGTACAGAAGGTAGCCAATAATATGAATAAAGCTTGTCTTGTAGTAGAAAGAGATGCAAAAATGAATTGCCCAGTAGATCAAGGAACTTTAAGAGCTTCTATACAACATGATGTTAGTTTTAATATAGAA
>DAMAVY010000044.1:0-5465 GCA_032077725.1 Clostridium sp.
TGATCAATTGAGATCTCTTAACAAAGAAGTCTTTATGTTTGTATAAAGCTTTCATTGATTCACAGCAATCTTTGTTTGCTTCTACTAATGGAAGAAGTTTTTTAGTTGCTGCTTTTGAGGCTTCAGCATCCTCTTTATTCTCTAACCATTCATTTAAAGCAGCTTTTAACTCTTTGTTTGAAGTTTTTCCTTCTACTTCTTGTACAAGGTCAGTAAGCTTTGATCTTAAATGGTTTGATCCAAGGAACATACCTAATCCAAACTCAGCATTGTCTTCAAATAATGAGTTAGCCCATGCTGGTCCTTTTCCTTCTTCGTTCTTAGTATAAGGAGTTGAAGGAGCACTTCCTCCCCAAATTGAAGAACATCCTGTAGCATTTGCTACCATCATTCTATCTCCAAATAATTGAGTTACAAGTTTAACATATGAAGTTTCTCCACATCCTGCACAAGCACCTGAGAACTCTAAAAGTGGAGTCTCAAATTGGCTTCCTTTAATTGTAGCAGTTCCCATTGGGTTTTCATGTTTCTTCATTTTAACTGTATAATCCCAAGCCTCAGCTTGAACCTTTTGAGTGTCAATAGGTTTCATAACTAATGCTTTATTTTTAGCTGGACATACTTGTGCGCAGTTTCCGCAACCAGTACAGTCTTTAGGTGAAACAGACATTGTGAATTTTAATCCTTTAAGTTGACCGCCTTTAGCATCTACAAGTTTAGTAACTGCTGGAGCCTTTGCAAATTCTTCTTCTGTTCCAATGTAAGGTCTTATTGTAGCATGTGGGCATACAAGAGAACATTGGTTACATTGAATACAGTTTTCTGGAATCCATTCTGGAACGTTAACAGCAATTTCTCTCTTTTCATAAGCAGCTGTTCCAGCTTCAAAAGTACCATCTTCTATTCCAACAAATGCACTTACAGGAAGGCTATTTCCTTCTTGTCTGTTCATTACTTGAACTATGTTTTTAATGAAAGCTGGAACTTCTTTAGCTTCTTTTGCTACGTCTGCTGCGTTTTTCCAAGACTCAGGAACTTGAACTTTAACAAGTGCGCTTATTCCTGCATCTATACCATCATTGTTAGATTTAACAATTTTTTCACCTTTTTTACCATATGAAGTTTGAACTGCTTCTTTAAGGTGTTTGATTGCTTCATCTACTGGAATAATCTCAGCTAGTTTGAAGAAAGCACATTGACAAATCATGTTAATTCTTCCGCCAAGTCCAACTTCTTGAGCAACTTTTACTGCATTAATTGTGTAGAACTGAATGTTATGTTCAGCAATATATTTCTTCATAGTTGCTGGTAAGTGCTCTTCTAGCCCTTCCATATCCCATGTAGTGTTTAATAAGAATATACCACCGTCTCTGATTCCAGCTAATACATCATAGTTGTTAACATAAGATTGGTTATGACATCCAATATAGTTAGCTTGGTTGATTAGGTATGGAGATTTAATTTTTTCCTTACCAAATCTTAAGTGAGACATTGTAACTCCACCAGACTTTTTAGAGTCATAGTCAAAGTATGCTTGAGCATACATGTCTGTATTGTTTCCTATGATTTTTATAGCGCTCTTATTAGCTCCAACTGTTCCGTCAGAACCAAGTCCCCAGAATTTACACTCTACAGTTCCTTCTGGTGTAGTAGATATAGTTCTTGTAATATCTAAAGATGTATTTGTTACATCATCAACAATTCCTATAGTAAATCCATTTTTAAGGTTTTCTCCTTTTAAGTGATCAAATACAGTAACTATTTGAGAAGGAGTAGTATCTTTTGAACCAAGTCCATATCTTCCACCAATAATAACTGGTCTCTCAGCTTTATCGTAGAACGCATTTCTAACGTCTTGATATAATGGTTCTCCAGCAGATCCTGGCTCTTTAGTTCTATCTAGAACAGCTATTTTTTTAACTGTTTTTGGCATATGTTTAAAGAAGTGCTCTAATGAGAATGGTCTAAATAAATGAACTTTAACAAGTCCAACTTTTTCTCCTTGAGCTGTTAAGTAATCTATTGTTTCTTCAGCAACATCACATACAGAACCCATAGCAACTATAACTCTATCTGCATCTTGTGCTCCATAGTAATTGAATAGGTGATAATCAGTGCCAATTTCTTTGTTTACCATTTCCATGTATTTCTCTACAACTCCTGGAATAGCATTGTAGAATGGATTTGCAGCTTCTTTAGCTTGGAAAAATACGTCTGGATTTTGAGCTGTTCCTCTAGTTACAGGATGCTCTGGGCTTAAAGCTCTTGATCTAAATCCATCAACTGCATCTTTATCTAAGAATTTTTCTAATGTTTCATAATCCCAAGTTTGAATTTTTTGTAATTCATGAGATGTTCTAAATCCATCAAAGAAGTGTATAAATGGAACTCTGCCTTCGATAGCTGCTAAGTGAGCTACTGGAGAAAGGTCCATAACTTCTTGAACACTGTTAGTTGCAAGTAGAGCAACACCTGTTTGTCTACAAGCCATAACGTCTTGGTGATCTCCGAAAATTGATAGTGCGTGTGAAGCTAATGCTCTAGCACTTACATGTAATACTCCTGGAAGTAATTCTCCAGCCCATTTGTATAGATTTGGTATCATAAGTAGTAAGCCTTGAGAAGCGGTAAAAGTAGTAGTTAATGCTCCAGCTTGAAGTGAACCGTGAACTGCTCCTGATGCTCCACCTTCAGATTCCATCTCCATTATTTTCATGGTTTGACCAAATACATTTTTTCTGCCTTCTGCTGCCCACTCATCACAATGTTCAGCCATAGGTGATGAAGGTGTGATTGGGAATATAGCTGATACATCAGTATATGCATAGGCTACGTGAGCTGCGGCGGTGTTACCGTCCATGGTTTTCATTTTTCTCATTGTAAGCAACCCTCTTTCTTTAAAAATATTATAGCAAACTCATAATCCATCTTTTAATTTAAAATCTTACTTCCCTAGCAACTAAAATTCTTGTTAAAACGTTATCATAAATTTGCCCAAAATTTGCCATTAAGTAAATGTTAATATCAAATTTCATAATAAAAATTCATTAACACAACCTAACATCATAATTATACATTAATATTAATAAAATTCAACCCTAAAATTCCCACATTCATTGTTAAAATATTGTGAAAACTTTAATTATCTTTTATTTTAAACTCTTGTAAAAACTCTGGAACAACGACTTCATAATTTTCGCTTTTCAATTTTTCTGTGAAGGATTCTATGTTTTTCCCTTCACCATGTACAATGAATATTTTTTTAGGTCTTACCTTCATACTTCTTACCCAACTTAATAATCCTTCCCTATCTGCATGGCCTGATAATCCACCTATATAATAAATTTGGGCTTTTACATCTAGTTCTTCACCTCCAATAATAATTTTTTTATTGCCTTTTAATAATTTACTACCAAGGCTATTATTACCTTGATATGACGCAATTATTATCCCACATTCTTCTCTTTTTAAATTATTTTTGAGATGTTTTAATACTCTTCCGCCCTCATACATTCCGCCTGCTACAATAATTATAGCTTTGCATTTCACATTATATATTTTCTCTGCATCTTCACTATTTTCAATAAAATGAAGATTTTTAAATTTCATTGGGTCATCGCCACTTTTAATAAGCACTTGTGCCTTTTTATCAAAATAATCTTCATATTTTGCAAATATCTTAGTTATGTTAGAAGCTAGTGGGCTATCTACATATACACTGCAACCTTCAATCTTCCCATTTTCCACAAAATTATTTAACATATAAATGATTTCTTGTGTTCTCCCTAGAGAGAAACATGGGATGATTAAATTTCCTTTATTTTGCATAGTTTTATTTATGATTTCCATGAATTTTGAATAATTATTACTTCCCTCATGCATCTTATCCCCATAAGTACTTTCTATAATTAAAAAATCTCCTTCTAGTCCATTTCGCGGATTACTAAGGATATCTCTATTAATGTTACCAATATCCCCACTAAAGACTAAATTTATCCATTTTTCCTCTTGTGTTTTGACAAAAATTTCACATATAGCCGATCCCAATATATGACCAGCATCCCTAAAAATAATTTTTATATCATCTGTCAATATAATTTCTTTATCATATCCATATGTAGCAAAATTTTCTAAAGCTTTCTCCACGTCACTTTCCTCGTATAACGCTTCTAGTGCTAAATCGCCACGTTTAAGTCTTTGAAGATTTTCAAAATAAGTTTCCTCACCCTGAATTCTAGCTGCATCCTTAAGTAAATATTCACATAAATCTTTAGTAGGTTCAGTACAAATAACCTTTCCAGTAAAGCCCTCTTTATAAAGAAGAGGAATCCTTCCACTATGATCTACGTGACTGTGAGATAATATCACATAATCAATTTCTCTAGGATTCACATTCAAAATATCATTACTATATGTATCTACATCATGACTTTGGAATAACCCACAATCTAAAAGTATATTTTTATTATTAACACTAAGCAAGTGGCATGAACCAGTAACGCACCTCGTAGCTCCTAAGAATTTTAGCTTCAATCTAATTTCCTCCAAAATATTATTTATTTCTGTTCGTTTTTTGTATTCATATATTTTATCAGTTGAAACCTTTCTTTAATAGTCTATAGATCTTTTAATTATCCTAGTCATCTCAAACTTGATAACTGACACTCCAAATTCTAATTTGGTATGTGGAAGTTGCTCCACCCAGCTAATGTGAGGCGGAGTTTCACATATATTAATCTCACAAATCTCTCCAACCCCGCATAATAAATCGAAGAAATCCAACTATATAATAAGTATTTGTGTTAGGCTCATTTGCTACAGAGGTCACGAATGAGGTTAAAGAAAACAGCTTTTCAACGGGGAAAGTCTGTCCCCATTGTGAGCATGATGAAGTATCCAGAAACGGAAAGTATAACGGAAAGCAAAGACATATCTGCAAGTCCTGCCGAAAAACTTTAACTGACTTTACACTCTCTCCAAAACATAACAGTATGAAAAATGTTAAACAATGGATACTGTATGCCAAATGCATGATAAATGGCTATTCTATAAGAAGATGTGCAAAAGAAGTTGAAGTTAAAGAAGCAATTTACGTGTAATTATGCTAAGTATTTGAAATTATATAACAATATACTATATAATTATATGAAAGTTATATACAAAGATGGGGGTATCTAATAATGAGTAATATTAATCCATTTGATAAGTGTCCAGTTTATGAAACCAATAACTTAATATTTACAAAAGTTAAAGTTAAAGATGCAATAGACTTATTTGAGTGCTATTCTGATCCGATTACTAAAAACCGTATGAATAATGATAATTGTGGCGGTATATGGGATACACGCAATATTGATGCAGTAATAAAGGGGATTAAAGGATGGGAGAAAGAATTTGACGATAGATTTTATATAAGATGGAGTATTAATTATAAAAAGGCAAACAAGATAGTAGGTACTATCGAA
>DAMAVY010000044.1:5475-12792 GCA_032077725.1 Clostridium sp.
TAATACAACAAGATTTTGGGATGGTGCTTGTCAGACTGGTATATTAAGAATAGACATTATTTCATCTCTTGAAAACGAAATAGTTTTATCTGAAATTTTAAGAATGGTTTCTGATAATTTTGACACAGACTTTGATATTAAATATATCATCATTAAAGCCACTAAAGACGATAGGGAAAGAGTTTTAGCTTTGGAAAATAATAGTTTTGATAAATTAGAAAACAACACCTTTCCTCATAGTGATTATTATATAAAAAGAAACTAAAACACAATGACTTATATCTACCTCGCCTAATGACACAAACTTCTTAATATATAAATTTAGGAAACTCATAAATGAATTCCCTAAAAAATATTTCATTATCAACATTTTTCTTAAATATATCCAAAATAAAAAAAGATGCTAATTTTTTCGCATTAGCATCCCTTCTATTTACATATTTTTAACAGATATCTTTAGTTTACACATCGAAATCAAACCCGTTAATAAATGATATCTTTCCAAGAACCACGGTCAACAGCCATTTAAAGCTCTTATTTCTCCATTGTCAATTCTCAATTCTCCATTGTCCATTGATATATCTCAAATCTCAATTCTCCATTGTCCATTGATATATGTCCACTTTCAACTTTCAACTCTCAACTCTCAACTGAATAAGCTCTCAACTCTCAACTCTCAACTAACTAAGCTCTCCATTGTCCATTGTCCATTGTCAATTGTCAATTCTCCCGAAATGGCAAGGGTAGGTAATTTTATAAAAGCGGAAGCTTATTAATTATGTTTCAGCCTAGTATAATGTTGCATAATCATAGAATTGAAAACTAATTGAAAGCTCTTAACAATGACAAGGAATAAGCAGCTTAGAAGCAATTAAAAATCTAATCTTAGAAACTCTTAGCTATAGCGTATTAATTCTTTTTCAAACTATTTTAATATATCCAAATTATAGATTTAAAACTAACTGAAAACTCTTCGTAATGCAAAAAAGTAATCAGCGTAGAAACAATCATAAATTCAATTCTAGAAATTCTTAGCTGTAGCGTATTTTCTCGCTCTGCTCGTAATGAATCTCCGCCTCACGTTCGTTCGGTGGAATAAGTTCGAAGACCCAAATCAAGATTTGGATTCTCACTTATAATTCCTGCCATGGACGGCAGGAGCCGAGCCCTGAGCCACGACGGCGAATGGCGAGGGTAGGTAATTTTATAAAAGCGGAGGCTTAGAATTTCTTAATTGAATTTAGTTTCCTAGCGATTACTTTAGCAGTACGAAGAGTTTTCTTTTTTAAACCTATTTTTTTACGCAAGCGTTTATTAATTCTATAATTTTTCCAAGGCTATCTCTTTGCTTACTTCTGCTCATATTATCAATATATGTTGCACTATTACGATTTAAGGTTTCAATATTTTCAACAAGGCTTAATGCATTTAAGTTTTCTTCTTGAATAACTACACTATATCCTGATTTTTCAAAGGAGTTTGCGTTTAATATCTGATCGCCTCTACTAGCATTTGCAGATAATGGAATCAAGATGTTAGGCTTCTTCAAAGCTAATAACTCGAATATAGTATTAGATCCTGCTCTTGAAATTACTATATCTGCAAGTTGCATTAAATCCGGAAGTTCATCCTTAATGTATTCAAACTGTGCATAACCCGGTGTATTGTTAAAATTTCTATTTAAATTACCTTTTCCACATAAATGTATTACATTAAATTGACCTAACAATTTAGCTAGTGACTCTCTAACACATTCATTTATAATTCTTGATCCCAGACTTCCTCCAGTAACTAATATAACTGGTTTATAATCAGTAAATCCACAAAATTCTTTTCCTTTTTTTCTGCTTCCTTTAAATAATTCTGCTCTTATTGGAGAACCTGTAAGTACAGCCTTATTTTTATCCACATGCTCCAAAGCTTCCTCAAAAGTAACACAAATTTTTGTAGCAAAAGGCATGGAAATTTTATTTGCTAGTCCTGGTGTAATATCAGATTCATGGATTATCACTGGAACTTTATTAAAATGAGCTCCTAAAACCACTGGAACTGATACAAAACCGCCCTTTGAGAAAATTACATCCGGCTTTTCTTTTTTTATTATGGATTTGGCATCAAAAACACCTTTTATAACTTTAAAAGGATCTGTAAAATTCTTAACATCAAAATACCTTCTAAGCTTTCCACTGGATATGATATGATACTTTATATTTTCTTCGTGTATTAACCTTCTTTCAATACCATTTTCAGTACCAATGTACTGAATTTCATATCCTAATTCTTTCAGCTTAGGAATAAGTGCAATATTAGGAGTAACATGCCCAGCAGTTCCTCCACCCGTCATTATAATTTTTTTGTTACCCAATTTAAAAATCCTCCTAAAATTAAAATAGTGAAACTCTTTCTAGCTTAAAATTATTAAGCTACGAAATTTGCAAGCTCCAATAGGAGTTGTACACACCTACTGAAGCTTAAGCTCTAATTTTTATATTCACTATTAATTTTTATATTTATTAACTATATTATGCTTCCTATTATGTTATGCCACATTTAGTTGTAAAAGTAAACATTAAATAGGAATATTTTATCATAACCTTTCGTAAAAAGCTCTTTAACATTCTATAAATTTCCAATATATATTAATAATTCCTACTCTCCCACCGTTTCTCTTAAATAATCTATTTATATCTGGTTACAATATTATTAACAAAACAAAAGGAGGTGAAAATACATGGAAAACAATTATTCTAATTCTAATCAACCTGCAGTACCTCAAGCAAAAGCTGGTTTAAACAAATTTAAAATGGAAGCAGCTCAAGAAGTTGGAGTTAATCTAAAAGATGGTTACAATGGAGACCTTACTTCAAGAGAAGCTGGATCAGTAGGCGGACAAATGGTTAAAAAAATGGTTGAGTCCTACGAAAAAAATCTATAATTTAAATAGTTAAACATTTGTAGTAGCATGTGGTAGATTTATTATTTAGAAGTTAGCAAAACTTATTTAAATAATAGCTTTTCATATAATATGTTTGTTGACTTCATCAAATTAATTGGAGGAGGAATTTATTATGACAAACAAGAGTAGATTATTAGTACCAGAAGCTAAAGCAGGATTAGACAAATTTAAAATGGAAGCAGCTCAAGAAGTTGGAGTTAATCTAAAAGATGGTTACAATGGAGACCTTACTTCAAGAGAAGCTGGATCAATCGGCGGACAAATGGTTAAAAAAATGGTTGAATCTTACGAAAGAGGTTTATAGGATTAAAAAATCTAATAAACTATTAAATAGTAAGTGAATCAAATAGGAAGATGCACCATAAGGTGCATCTTCTTTAATTTTTATGCTAGCTTTTCCAATTATCTTGATTCTTACATTGCTTGCTATAAATCTTTCATCTACCTAGAAAGTCTTAAACTCACAATTTTAAGTTGAACACTTCTTCTATTCATATATTCATTTATATCCGGTCTAAATAGTACATCTAAAAATAATCCTCTAGGATCTCTTAAGTAATTCACATAATCATCCCCATAAAAAGATTTTAGAATTTCTACTACCTCATCACTTCTATTAAAATACAAACCATCTAAAGTCCTATTTTCACCTTCCACCATTAACCTAAACTTTACATGTTGGCTTTCATTACCTAAAAATCTTATTTCACATACCCTTGCTTTATTTGCCTGAAGAATTGGAGATGGATTTCCTTTACCAAAAGGTTCTAAAAGCTTAAATTCTTCTACCACAGACTCATTTACATAATTTAGCTTAATAGGTGAATCTACTTTTATTTTTTGTGTTAAATCTTCTTCACTTAATATACAGTTTTTATTAAGAGCTTCTCTAAATTTAGAAATATTCTCTTCCTCAATTGATAATCCAGCCGCCATAGGATGTCCTCCAAATTTATAAAGAAAATCTTTACACTTTAACATTTCTTCAAACATATTATATTCATCAATAGATCTTCCTGAGCCCTTTGGCATTTCCTTACCTTTAGTTAATACAAAAGTCGGTTTACCATACTTTTCTTTCACTCTTCCAGCCACAATTCCTGCAATACTCTCATGAACATATTCATTATAAACTACTAAAACTCTATCATTTATGAGAGACGAATTTTCAATTTCATTACAAACCTTCTCCACACTATCTGTAGTAAGATCTTGTCTTTCCTTATTCAAATTATACACTTTAGTAGCCATTTCATTTGCCTCTACTTCATTATCACATAATAAAAGTTCTAGGGACATCTCTGCTGTCTCAAGTCTCCCTGTGGCATTAATGCATGGACCAATGTTAAAACCTACATTATAACAAGAAACTTCATCTCTTATGCCAATTATATTCATAAGTGCTTTTATGCCAAAATTATTTGTATTTGAAAGAAGCTTTAAACCTTCCTTAGCAATAATTCTATTTTCATCCTTTAAATCTACTACATCACATATAGTTCCAATAGCAGCTAATTCTAAAAGTTCATCTATATTTGCAGCTTTTATATTCATTGCTTTATATAGGGCTACAGCAAATTTAAAAGCTATCCCAGCTCCGCATAATAATTTAAAAGGATAATCACAATCCAATTGCTTAGGATTTATCACGGCATCACAACTCGGTAAAATTGCCCTTCTTTCCCCATTTTCTTCATGAATTTGAAGCTCATGGTGATCCGTAACAATAACTTTAAGTCCAAGTTCCTTAGCTCTTTCAATTTCATTTATTGCAGAAATCCCATTATCACAACTTATAATAAGGTCATAACCTTCCTTTGCAATGGTTTCTATCCTATGAATATTCATACCATAGCCTTCATTTTCCCTATGAGGTATATGATAATCTACATTCCCACCGCATTTTTTTATTGCCTTATAAAGAATAGCTGTACTTGTAACTCCATCCGCGTCATAATCACCATAAACAATAATTCTTTCTCTACTTTTTATAGAATCACACATAATTTTAATACCTTTGTCCATATCCTTCATCAAATATGGATTGTATAGCTTTTTTAAAGATGAATTTAAAAATGAATTCACCTTTTCTTTTGTATCGAGGCCTCTATTAATTAATACTCTAAGAGTAATAGGTGTAACCTTTAAAGAACCATTTATAGATTTAAATAAATTATTAAATGTATCCATAGAAAACTGGATATCTTGCCAAATTGTCTCCACTAAACCACCCTGCCTTTACTTTTTGTTATCCTTTATCGTCACTTTCTATAATAACATATTTCTTATAAAATAGTGTTATACTATACTAATGGAAAAATATTAAAATGTAGCAATGGAGGCAAAAATATGGATAAATTAATTTTTGGTATCTCTGGATTACCAATAGGAGATGAAAAAACTAAATTCACATATAAAACAGGTATCCCTTACCTAAAAAACTTAGGTTTATCAGCTATGGAGTTGCCCTTTGTACGTTCTGTAAATATTACTGATAAAAATAAAGATGATGTCCTTAAAGCAAAAATAGAAAATGATTTCTATCTTTCTGCTCATGGATCTTATTATATTAATTTAAATGCAGATGAAGAAGAAAAACAAATAAAGTCTATGGAAAGAATTATTAAAGGTGTAGAGGGACTTTTAAAAGTAGGTGGTAGAAGCTTAATATTCCACCCAGGATTCTATCTAAAAGATTCAAAGGAAGAAACCTTAGCTACCATAGAAGAAAATCTAAAAAAGCTTCCATATCTAGGAGTTGATTATAGACTTGAAACCACAGGAAAAGGCACTCAATTCGGCTCCCTAGAGGAGTTAGTAGCCCTATGCAAATCAGTTCCTAGCTGTAAACTTTGTATAGATTTTTCCCATATTCATGCAAGATATAATGGTTCTCTTAAAGAATATGACGACTTTGCAAGGATTTTATCCTACGTAGGAGATAATCTAGGTGAAGAAGCTCTAGAAGATCTTCATGTACATATTTCTGGAATAAACTATGGACAAAAGGGTGAAAAAAATCACCTTCCTTTTCAGGAAAGTGATTTTAATTATAAAGCTTGTATGGAAGCCTTTAAAAATTACAACGTAAAGGGCTGCGTTATCTGTGAAAGTCCACTACTTGAACAAGATGCACTACTTATACAGAAATATTATGAAAGTTTATAAGGATTTCATATCCAGCTTGACTTTCAACTAATCCATAAAGGTTACTACGTCCTCTAATGTTTTTCTTCCTGGTTGGGCTGATGTCTTATCTGCAGGAACTCCTAATGCTATCATTGACATTAAAGAATATCCCTCTTTGTTAAATCCAATAAGCTTTTCAATTTCTCCCTTAGCATGGGTTGGCCCCGTCATATAACAAGCTCCATATCCCATACTGCTAGCTGCAAGTAAAAAATTCTCCACCGCAGCTCCAATAGCTTGAACCGCAGAATGAGATGATAATAAACCTTTAATAACAGCCTCATCTACATTACTTTCCCTCAGAATTTTCTCTTCTATCATTTCATACTCATTGCAATACACCATTACTAGCACTGGTGCATCTTTAAAAGCAATATAATACTTTAAAAATCTCATATACTTTTGACTTTCTAGTTCTGTTTTTGCTAAAGAAGCAATATACTTATGGCTCTCTGTCACAATATCAACAATCTTATTTATAACATTCCTATTTTGGAGTACAACGAAATGCCAATTTTGCTGATTCTTAGGTGATGGAGCGTATGTAGCAGCCTTAAGCATCTCCAAAATATCTTCCCTTGGCACTTTTTCATTCTTAAACTTTCTAATACTTTTTCTATTATATATAAAATCTAAATTACTCATATATTATCCTCCGTTTATCTCATCTATATCAAACCGTAGTCTAACTTTTTAAAAAGTATACTTTTTTACTTTTTAACTTTTTAACTTTTTAACTTTTTATCATTTTAAAATTTTAAAATCTTAACATTTTATAATTTTAACATCTTAACATTTTAGCATTTTAACATTTTAAAAAGTTGTTGGCTCCATGCGGGTTTCCGGGCTTTTTTAAGGAATACCTTCCTCAGAAAAGCTTCGGAATGCGGGGTTTATCTCTAAACTCAATCTGCGCTACACTTTTTAAAGGATACTCCTTCTCGCATGCGTTCAAAGGAGTAAGTTCTGCTAACCAAATATAAAATTTGGAGCATCACTTAACAGCTAAATGCCTCAACTCTCCATTGTCCATTGTCAACTCTCAACTTTCAACTTTCAACTCTCCACTAACTAAACTCTCAACTCTCAATTGTCCATTGTAAAATCTCCACTCTCAACTCTCAACTCTCAACTCTCAACTCTCAACTCTCAACTCTCAACTCTCAACTCTC
>DAMAVY010000045.1:0-12673 GCA_032077725.1 Clostridium sp.
TAGCTAAAAAGGTTGATGGAGTATATGATAAAGATCCTCATAAGTATGATGATGCAGTTAAATTTGAAAAATTATCTTACATCGAAGTTTTAGAAAAGGGATTACAGGTTATGGATTCCACTGCAACTTCACTATGTATGGATAATCAAATACCTATCATTGTATTTGGATTAGATGAAGCTCATAATATTATAAGAGCAGTAAAAGGTGAAAATATTGGTACTTTAGTATCATCAAATATATAAGATAATTGATGGAGGTAATTTTATGGTAAAAGATATCATTAAAAATGCTGATGAGAAAATGAACAAAACAATTATAAGCTTACAAAACGAACTTGGAACATTAAAAGCTGGTAGAGCAAATCCAACTATGCTTGATAGGATTCAAGTTGAAAGTTACGGTTCAATGGTACCCCTTAATCAGGTAGGAAGTGTATCTGCACCAGAGCCTAGGGTTCTTGTCATTCAACCTTGGGACAGAAGCACTATAAAAAGTATAGAAAAGGCAATTATGAAATCTGATTTAGGAATTAATCCAAGTAGCGATGGTCAAGTTATAAGACTTATCGTTCCAGAGTTAACTGAAGAGACAAGAAAAACATTAGTTAAATCTGTGAAAAAATTTGGAGAAGATGCAAAGGTTGCTATCAGATCTATAAGACGTGATGCCAATGAAAAAATAAAAGCATTAAAGAAAAATGGTGAAATCAGTGAAGATGATGTAAAAAAAGCTGAAGATACTGTTCAAAAAGAAACTGATAAGTTTATCAAGTTAATTGATAAAAAAGTTGAAGAAAAAGAAAAATCAATAATGTCAGTTTAGATGAGATAAAACCTGCAATATTGCAGGTTTTATTAATAAGCATTTATGATATAATAGCATCATATAAGGTGAAACTTTTCAGTTACACTGAATTTAGCTGAACAGATAATACTTGAAATGGAGAGGTAGGCTTTGAATATTTTTAAATTTAAAAAGGGAAATGATAAAAGTGAAGAAGTCAAATTAGATATGAATAGAATACCGGCACATATAGCTATTATTATGGATGGAAACGGAAGATGGGCCAAGGAAAGAAAACTTCCAAGAACCATGGGACATAGAGCCGGAATGAAAAATATTAAATTAGTAGTACAAGAATCAAGTAATTTAGGAGTAAAATACTTGACTTTATATGCATTTTCTACGGAAAATTGGAAAAGACCTAAGGATGAGGTTAATGCATTAATGGATTTAGTAGTTGAGTTTATTGAAAAAGAAATTGATGAATTACACAGAAATAATGTTAGACTCAATGCTATAGGAGATATAAGTAAACTCCCGATAAAATCTAGAACGGCTATTCAAAATGCAAAACAAAAAACAAAAAATAATAAGGGATTAACACTTAACATAGCTTTGAACTATGGTGGTAGGGATGAGATAATTAAAAGCATTAAGGAAATTGGAAAAGAATTATTAAGTGGAGACCTTAAAATAGAGGATATAGATGATAAGGTAATATCTGATCATTTATATACAAAAGGAATGCCTGATCCTGATATTGTAATTAGACCTAGTGGTGAATTGAGATTAAGTAATTATTTGTTATGGCAAAGTGCGTATTCGGAATTTTGGTTCTCAAATATTAATTGGCCTGACTTTACAAAAGAAAATCTTAAAAAAGCTATTTTTGATTTTCAAAAAAGAGATAGAAGGTATGGCGGAGTATAATTGTGAGGTGAGGTAAATGAATGAGCGTTATGTAGGAGCATTGGTGTTAGTTCCGTTATTAGTATTAATATTTTTAGGTGGATATTTTCTGGAGATTTCAGTGATACTATTATCTCTGGGAGGTATGTACGAATTTTATAAAGTGAGCAAAGTGAAAGGTCATAAACCAATTTCTATTGTAGGATACTTATTATGTTTAGCTTATTATATTCATATAAGAAATGGGTTTGATTTAAAAATTGCTGTAGGTGTTTTTATTTTAGTAGTTTTTTTACTTATGATAGTGCCTGTGATAGATACAGAGAAAAATTTTATAGATGTTGCGCTTACTATCCTTCCTTGCTTTTATGTAGGTATATTTTTTAGCTTTATTTTATTTCTTAGTATGATGGACAAAGGGAATTATTTTGTATGGCTTATATTTATATCCGCTTGGGGATGTGATACTTTAGCATATTATTCTGGAAGATATTTAGGAAAACACAAATTAAATCCTAAAGTTAGTCCTAAAAAAACAGTAGAAGGGGCTATTGGGGGTTTATTAGGTAGTGTTTTATTATGTACAATTTATGGATATATAATTGCTTCCTTTGGTGTTAATATACCTCTTTATCATTATTCTATTATAGGATTTTTGGGTGGCGTTTTTGGTCAATGCGGTGATTTAGTAGCTTCATCTATCAAGAGATATGTAGGGGTTAAAGATTATTCTAACCTAATTCCTGGACATGGAGGTATTCTAGACAGATTTGATAGTATACTACTAGTGTCAGTTGTGGTATTTTATTATGTTAATATTTTTGTCCTTACATAGGGTAGTGTACAGTGACTAGACATGGAATAGAAAAATTATATAGTTGTATAAAAGGTACTAAGTTTTAGGGATACCCCTTAAATTTAGTGCCTTTTTCATATAAAAATTTAAAATAATTAATTATAAGGATTTTGTATTCTATAGTGTTATAGGGTATAATGTTTTATATAATTTAGAATTGAGAGTTAACAATGGACAATGGACAATGGACAATGGACGATTGAGAGTTGAGAATTGCAAATGTAAAATTTGGAATAACTTTAAATTAGAAGAAATTATTAGGGAGAGATTTTAGTGAAAAATATTAGTATACTTGGAGTTACAGGTTCTATAGGAACACAGGCCTTAGATATAATAAGACATAGAGAAAACGGAATATCATTAATAGGGGTAACTGCCCATAGAAACTATGAAAAGCTTGTGGATATTATAGAAGAGTTTAGTCCAAAATATGTAGGCATAACAAATGATGAGTGTTATGAAAAAATAAAAAAATATTGTGAAGAACATAAGAAATCAATAGAGCTTTATTGTGGACATGAAGCTTTAGAAAAAATAGCAACCTTGGACGAAATTGATACGGTTTTGACATCAGTGGTAGGAATTGCAGGCTTAAAGCCAACTATTAAAGCGATTAGAGCAAAGAAAAATATCGCTTTAGCTAATAAGGAAACTTTAGTAGTCGCGGGAGATATTGTAATAAGAGAAGCTAAAGAAAATAATGTTAAAATATTACCTGTAGACTCAGAGCATGGAGCTATATTCCAGTGTATTAAGGGGAATGAGAAGAAGGATATTAGCAAGATAATTATTACAGCTTCTGGTGGGCCATTTAGAGGAAGAATGAGAGAAGAGCTTATAAATATAACTCCTGAACAGGCGTTAAAGCATCCCAAATGGAACATGGGAAGAAAAATTTCTATAGATTCCTCCACACTAGTGAATAAAGGTTTGGAAGTAATAGAGGCGCATTTTTTATTTGGAGTTGACTACGATAACATTCAGGTAGTAGTTCATCCACAAAGCATTATACATTCTATGGTTGAATATGTAGATGGATCTATAATTGCCCAACTTGGTAGTACAGATATGAGATTACCAATTCAATATGCATTATGCTTTCCGGAAAGAAAAGAAGCAGTTGCAGATAGATTAGACTTTAAAACCATTTCAAGTTTAACTTTTGAAGAGCCGGATACAAAAACTTTCAGATGTTTAGAGCTGGCATTCAAAGCTGGAAAGCTTGGCGGAAATATGCCCGCAATATATAATGGCGCAAATGAGATTGCTGTAGATTTATTTTTGAATAATAAAATTAAATACATGCAAATTGAAGAAATAATAGAGGACTCAATGAACAAGTTCGAATATGTGGGGAATCCGGATATAGAACAAGTTTTAGGAATAGATAAACAAGTTAAAGAATATGTTTTAAAGAGATATGTCTAAAAGGGGAAAATGAGGAGGAATGAATATTGCAAAGTATTATACACAATACACCATATATTTTAATGGCGCTACTTGCATTTAGTTTATTAATTATAGGTCATGAATTTGGACATTTTATAATGGCAAAGGTTAATGGGGTAAGAGTTCTTGAATTTTCATTAGGAATGGGTCCGAAACTTTTTTCTATTAAGGGGAAGGAAACGGAATATCTTATTAAACTTCTTCCTATTGGTGGATATGTAAAAATGTTTGGAGAAGAGGATGATGTAAGTGTAGTTGATCAAAGGGCTTTTTCAAATAAAACCTCTTTCCAAAAATTAACCATAGTGTCAGCAGGACCTATAATGAATTTTATAATAGCAATATTATTTTTTAGTTTAGTAGGAGGTCTTCAAGGTCACTCTACTAATATTGTTGATAAAATTGTAGAAAATTCACCAGCAATGGAGGCTGGAATAGAGTCTGGAGATAAGATAACAGAAGTAAATGGTAAAATGGTAACTACATGGGAAGATTTTCTTAATGAAATATTAGTATTAGAAAATCCTAATTCTATTAGCATGGTAGTGGAGAGAAATGGAGAAAAAATAAATTTCGATATAGTACCAGATTATAATTCAGAGGAAGGTAGATATCAAGTAGGAGTTTATTCTCAAGTAGTAAAGCCTAATTTTGTTCAGTCAGTTAAATATGGTTTTAATCAGACAGGAAGCACCATAAGACAAGTTTTTGGATTTTTTAGTCAGCTATTTAAAGGGAAAATCACTGCAGATGATGTGGGTGGACCGATAAGCATAATGAAAATTTCTGGATTGGCTGCACAGCGAGGGATACTAACATTGTTAAACATAATGGCATTATTTAGTGTGCAATTAGCAATATTTAATATAATACCTTTCCCTGCTTTGGATGGGGGATGGATATTCTTATTGTTATTTCAAATTATAACAGGTAAGGAAGTTAATAAGGAAAAGGTCGCAACTATAAATTATTATGGATTTTTAGTACTTATGGGATTTATGGTTTTCATATTACTAAAGGATATTATACATCCTATAAAGTTTTAGGAGTTTAGGAGTGATACTATGAAAAGAAGAGAAACTAGAAAAGTTAAAGTTGGAGATATATACATTGGAGGAGATTCAAAGATTGCAGTACAATCTATGACAAATACAGAGACAAGGAATGTTGCGGCTACAGTAGAGCAAATTTTAAAACTTGAACAGTGCGGATGTGACATAGTTAGATGTGCAGTTCCTGATATGGAGGCAGCAGAAGCTATAGGAGAAATAGTAAAACAAATAAATATTCCGCTAGTTGCAGATATACATTTTGATTATAGATTAGCTCTAAAATCTATTGAAATGGGAATTTCAAAGCTTAGAATAAATCCAGGTAACATTGGAGATATCGACAGGGTTGAAATGGTAGCTAAGGCTGCTAAAGAAAGAAACATTCCTATTAGAATTGGAGTAAATTCAGGATCTTTGGAGAAAGAAATCCTAAATAAATATGGCAAAGTTTGTAGTGAAGCTCTTGCAGAAAGTGCGCTACGACATGTTAGAATTTTAGAATCTGTGAATTTTGAAGACATAATTATTTCTATAAAATCTTCAGATGTAGTTCAAATGATAGAGGCCTATAATATAGTTTCGGAAAAAACTGACTACCCACTACACATAGGAGTTACAGAAGCTGGAACTATTTGGAGAGGATCTATAAAATCCAGTGTAGGTATTGGAGCTCTTCTTGCACAAGGTATTGGAGACACATTAAGAGTTTCCCTTACTGGTGATGTAACAGAGGAAATAAAAGTAGGAAGAGAAATATTAAAATCTCTTGGAATGTTAAAGGAAGGAATTCAGTTTGTATCCTGCCCAACTTGTGGAAGAACTCAAATTAATCTTATCAAAATCGCTGAAGAAGCAGAAAAAAGACTTGCCAGCGTTGATAAAAATATTAAAGTTGCCATAATGGGATGTGTAGTAAATGGCCCAGGAGAAGCTAGAGAAGCTGATGTTGGGATAGCTGGTGGAAAAGGTGAAGGTCTTATCTTTAGAAAAGGCGAGATTGTTAGAAAAGTAAAAGAGGAAGATTTACTAGATGAATTGATTAAGGAGATAGAAAATTTATAGATAGAAGAAAACTAAATGACTTTATCAAAACACTAATTAAATGGGTAACTGTGTATAAATAAATGGAATATAGTGTATAATTATATTAATAGTGTTAAAAACATTGCATAATAAAAGTGGCTATGTTATAATAATCTTTGATAAAGTTAGTTATGATAATAATCTTCGGAAGAGAGTAGGATGTATGCCTACTCTCTATTTATTACACCTCAACAAAATGATTTATTGTAATTAAATTGTAGGGTTATTATTTTGATTTTAAAGGAAATATATATAAAGGAGGAGGAGTGTATTATGAAAAGTAATGTGATTGTAGAAAAGCTTCATGAAAAGGTAAGCAATATAGCTGAAAGACTTGGCTTTGAACTTTATTACTTAGAGTATGTACGTGAGGGTGGACAGAATATTTTAAGAGTTTATATTGATAATGACAATGGTGTTGCTTTGAATAATTGTGTGGAAGTAAGTAAAGCAGTCGGAGAAATGCTAGATGTAGAAGAACCTATAAATGAAGAATATAATCTAGAAGTATCATCTCCAGGTATATTTAGAACTTTATTTACTGAAGAACATTTTAATAAATATATAGATAGTGATGTAGCTGTAAAACTTTCAGCTTTAATTGAAGGAAAGAAAAAATTCGAAGGGGTATTAAAGGGGTTCGATGGTGAGAACTTAGTGTTAAAAGTGGAAAACAGTGAGATCATATTACCAAGATCAAAAGTTTCTGTAGTTACTTTAAACCCAGCTTTATAAGGAGGATATATATAAAATGAGTACCGGATTTAAGGAAGAGTTTATTGAAGCTGCAAAGCAATTAGTTGTAGAAAAAGGAATTAGTGAGGAAATGCTCTTTACAACTATAGAAGATGCTTTAGTAGCAGCATATAAGAAAAATTTTGCAAAGTCACATGCTAAGGAACAAAATGTAAGAGTATGTGTTAATAGGGAAACTGGAGAAACTCATGTATTTTCATTAAAAGAAGTTGTTGAGGAAGTATATGATGATGTAATAGAAATTACCTTAGAAGATGCTAGAGAACTTAGTCCTAAGTATAATCTAGAAGACATAGCGGAAATAGAAGTTACACCAAGAGATTTTGGAAGAGTTGCAGCACAAGCAGCAAAACAAGTTGTTATTCAAAGAATTAAAGAAGCAGAAAGAGTTCTTATATACAACGAATTTATAACTAAAGAGTTTGACATAATAACAGGTATTGTATTAAGAAAAGATCGTGGGAATGTATTTATTGATTTAGGTAAAATAGAAGCTGTCCTTGGTCCAAATGAACAAATGCCTGGAGAAGCTTATATATTTAATGAAAAACTAAAATTATATATTGTAGAAGTAAAGAAAAGCTCTAAGGGACCACAAATTGTTGTTTCTAGAACACATCCAGGTCTTGTAAAAAGACTATTTGAATTAGAAGTTCCAGAAATATATAGTGGAATTGTAGAAATAAAGAATATAGCTAGAGAAGCAGGATCTAGAACTAAAATAGCTGTATGGTCTAAGGATGAAGATGTAGATCCTATGGGAGCATGTGTAGGACCTAGAGGTACAAGAGTTCAAAATATAGTTAATGAGCTTAAGAATGAGAAAATAGATATAATCAAATGGAACAAATTACCTGAAGAGTATATTGCTCATGCTTTAAGTCCAGCTAAAGTTTTATCTGTAGATGTAGATGAGGCAAGCAAAAGTGCCAAGGTTGTTGTAGATGATAATCAATTATCTTTAGCAATTGGTAAAGAGGGTCAGAATGTTAGATTAGCAGCAAGACTTACTGGATGGAAAATTGATATAAAAAGTAAAACACAAGCTGAAAATCTAAAAAATGAAGAAAATACCTTTTAAAGGTAGGTGATATTCTATGAAAGTGAAAAAGATACCTCAAAGAATGTGTACAGGATGCATGGAAATGAAGCCAAAGAAGGAACTTATTAGAGTTGTAAAAAATAAGGAAAATGAGATATCTATAGATTTACATGGTAAGAAACCTGGGCGCGGAGCCTATATATGTAAAGATATAAGTTGCTTAGAGAAGGCTGTAAAAACAAAAAGATTAGAAAGAAACTTAGAAAGTAAAATAAGTTCTGAAATATATGATAAACTAAAGGAAGAGATAATGGATGCAGAATAAATTCTTAAATTTTTTAGGTATCGCAAAGAAATCTAGAAATTTAGTAGAGGGATATAATGCTTGCGAAGATGAAATTAAAAGGCATAAAGCCCGTTTATGTATTTTATCATTAGAATGTTCAAATAATACTAAAAGTAAGTTTCAAAAATATTGCGCTGACAAAAATATACCCGTAATAGACAATATACCTAATGTGGATTTAGGAATGGCTATAGGGAGAGAAGAAATTAATGTGTTAGCCGTAAAAGATGAAATGATGTGTAAAAATTTAATAAAGTTATGGAAAGAGAATTACGAAATGTAAATTCGGGGGTGAAAGTTTTGGCCAAAGTAAGAGTATATGAGTTAGCTAAAGAGTTAGAAGTTTCTAGTAAGGAACTAATAAGTGTATTAATGAGTGAGTTTGGTATAGAAGCTAAAAATCACATGAGTGTTATTGAAGAAGACGATGCAAACCTCATAAAAGAATTATATACTGAACAGAAAAAAGCAGAAGAAGGAAAAAAAGAAATCATTGATGAATACGAAGAAAAAATCAATGAAGATATCAAGAAGCAACAACAAAAAAATAGTAAGATAAGAAGAACTGGTAATAAAAAATCAGAAGGACAAAGTGAAGATGCTCCAGACGAAGTAATTGAAATGGAAGAAACTATCGTTGTAAAAGATTTGGCTGATAAGCTTAAAAAGCCAGTTGTAGAAGTTATAAGAGCTTTAATATTCCAAGGCGTTATGGCTAGCGTAAATCAAGAAATTGATTTTAATACTGCAGAAAAACTTATAGAAAGTTTTGGTTCAATGGCAGTGTTAAAACATGAAAATAATGGTGATGTAGCTGAAGAACAAGAAGATGAAATCGATGATATCGATGAAGAAGTATCAGAAGATGCAAAAACTAAAAGACCACCAATAGTTACAGTAATGGGTCACGTTGACCACGGTAAAACATCATTACTAGATGCAATCAAGAAATCAAAAGTTACATCAACAGAAGCAGGTGGAATTACTCAACATATTGGTGCTTATACTGTAGATATAAATAGTGAAAAAATTACTTTCTTAGATACTCCAGGTCATGAGGCATTTACTTCAATGAGAGCTAGAGGCGCACAAGTTACAGATATAGTAATATTAGTAGTAGCTGCAGATGATGGAATTATGCCACAAACTGTAGAAGCTATAAATCACTGTAAGGCTGCAGAAGTACCTATGATTATAGCAATTAATAAAATAGATAAAGAAGGTGCAAATCCAGACAAGGTTAAACAAGAGTTAACTGAATATGGATTAGTAGCTGAGGATTGGGGTGGAGATACTATATGTGTACCAGTATCTGCACATACTAAAGAAGGATTAGACAGTTTGCTTGAAATGGTCGTATTAACTGCAGAAATGTTAGAACTAAAAGCTGATTCTAATAGAAGAGCTAAAGGTACTGTTATAGAAGCTAAGCTTGATAAAGGTAGAGGCCCTGTAGCTAGTATTTTAGTTCAAACTGGAACATTAAAATCAGGAGATTCTGTAATTGTTGGAACTACTTACGGTAGAATTAGAGCAATGATAGATGATAAAGGCAAAAAGATTAAAAAAGCTGGTCCATCTATTCCAGTAGAGATATTAGGACTTTCAGAAGTTCCATTAGCAGGAGACAGATTTACAGTTGTTAAGGATGAGAAAACTGCTAGAATAATGGCTGAATCAAGAAAAGAAAAGATTAGACAAGATCATTTCCAAACATCAAATAGAGTGTCTATGGAAAACTTATATAATCAAATTCAAGAAGGTAAGGTTAAAGAATTAAGTGTAATAGTTAAAGCGGATGTTCAAGGATCAGCTGAAGCTGTTAAACAATCTATAGAAAAACTTTCTGCAGAGACAGTAAAAGTTAGAGTTATCCATAGTGCAGTAGGCGCTATAACTGAAACAGATGTATCACTAGCATATGCTTCTAATGCGATTATCATTGGATTTAACGTAAGACCTGATAATAATGCAATTGCAGTTGCAGAAAAAGACAACGTTGAGATTAAAACTTATAGAATTATATACAATGCCCTAGATGATATTAAATCAGCAATGATTGGTATGCTAGAGCCAGAATATAAAGAAGTTGTTATTGGAAGATGTGAAGTAAGACAGGTATACAAAATATCAAATGTTGGTACTATTGCAGGTGGTTATATACTTAACGGTAAGTTAACAAGAAACTGTAAGGTTAGAGTATTAAGAGATGGTATAGTAATTACAGAATCTTCACTTGCATCATTAAAAAGATTTAAAGATGATGTTAAAGAAGCAGCAGCTGGTTATGAATGTGGACTTAGCGTTGATAAATTCAATGACATAAGAGAAGGTGACATCATCGAAGGATTTATTATGGAAGAGGTTAAACCAAAGGGCTTGAAATAGAGAGGAGTGAACTCCATGGCTAACTATAGAGGTGGAAGAATCAACGAAGAAATCAAAAAAGATGTTAGCAATACTATTCAAAACAAAATAAAAGATCCTAGATTTACAGCAATGGTAAGTGTAACAGATGTAGAGGTTACAAGGGATTTAAGCTATGCAAAAGTATTTGTTAGTATTTTCGGAACAGAAGATCAAAAAGCAGAAACTTTAAAAATACTTAAAAGTTCCGCAGGATTCATAAGAAAAGAGATTGGTAAGAATGTTAAGTTAAGACATATACCTGAGGTTCTTATAGAATTAGATACTACCTTAGATAAAGCTAGTCATCTTGAGTCATTATTCAAAAAGATAAAGGAGAATGATTCAAATGATAACTAAGGAAATATTAGATATCATAGAAAAGTGTAACAATATTGGAATCACTTTTCATCAATCACCTGATGGAGATTCTTTAGGAAGTGCCACGGCCCTACTTCAAGGGCTTAGGGCACTTGGTAAGAATGCATATATAATATCAAAGGAAGGTATTCCTAGCACTTTTGAATACCTTCCTTATAGTGATGAAATCACTGGTAGTGTAGAAGACGTAAAAGCTGGCACAGAATTAGTTATTGTACTTGACTGTGGAGATTTCAAAAGAATAAATGCAAACTTAACTTTAGATAATAAAAAATATATCATTGTGAATATAGATCACCATATGAGCAATGAGAAATATGGTGATTTTAATTATATAGATAGTAAATCAGCAGCGGTAGGAGAAATAGTTTTTGATATTTTAAATGATTTAGGAGTAGAGATTACTAAAGGAATAGGGGAATCAATCTACACTTCAATCATTACTGATACAAGCTCCTTTAGACATTCTAATACCACCAGTAAAACTCATAAGGTTGCATCAGAAGTTGTTAAAACTGGTATAAATTTCAACGAAATACAGAGAAATATATTTGAAAATAAGGATTTTGACAAAGTCAAATTCTTTGGAAAAATAATTGATACTATAAGCTTACAACTACACAATAAGTTGGCTTTTATGGAAATTACTGAAGAAATGTTAAACAAATCCAATTTAGAGGCCATAGATTCATCAGAAGTAATCCATTTTGGAACAATGATAAATGGAGTTGAATTAGTTGCTCTTTTAAAAGAGAGTAAAGGCGGAGTAAAGGTAAGTTTGAGGTCTAAGGAAGTAGTGGATGTAAGTAAGATTGCAGAAATCTTTAATGGTGGTGGACATATTAGAGCAGCAGGATTTTTTTATGAAGGAACACTACCATCAATAAAAGCTAAATTATATAAAATATTAGAAAAAAAGTTGGTATAGTTATGGAAAATAATAAACTTTGTGGAGTTTTAAATATAAACAAACCCCTTGGGATAACTTCTTTTGATGTAGTAAGGCAGGTAAAAAGACTTGCTAGAGAAAAAAAAGTTGGACATGGTGGAACTTTAGACCCAGAAGCTACTGGCGTATTACCAGTTTGTATTGGTAGAGCAACTAAAGCCATTGATTTTATTATGGAGGGTGAAAAGGAATATATTGCAAAAATTAAGCTTGGAGTTGTTACCGACACTTATGATAGAGAAGGTAAAATACTTCGAGAAGGTAAAGTGGATTTTACAGATCAAGAGATAACTACGGTTATAGAGACTTTTGTAGGCAATATTCTTCAGGTTCCACCTATGTATTCTGCTCTTAAACAAAATGGTAAAAAGCTTTATGAGTTAGCTAGAGAAGGCAAAGAAGTTTATAGAGAACCTAGGCCTATTACAATACATAGCATCGATATTCTTTCTATAGAAAGTCCCATAGTAGAAATAAAGGTGAAATGTTCTAAAGGAACTTATATAAGAAGTTTATGTTATGATATTGGTGAAGAACTGGGATCAGGAGCTATGATGTGGAGCCTTGAAAGAACTGCTACAGGCCCTTTTAATAGTGGAAATAGTATAAATTTAGAAGAATTAAAGAATTATCGCAAGGCAGTTGGAGTTAGAACGCG
>DAMAVY010000046.1:0-12641 GCA_032077725.1 Clostridium sp.
TTCAGGAAACTTTTCATCACCGACACCAATTATATCTGTCCATTTATCATTTTCATTCTGAAGAAGTTTATCTCGTTGTTCAATATTTGCTTGTAATTCTTTTTCAGCTAATTCCTTTTCAGCACCTTGCAATGTAGGAATACTTGCTTGTAATGCTTTAATACCTGCATCATACTTTTCTTTAATTACTTGTTTTTGTTCTTCAACACTAGCTTTTTCAGCTATAAGCGATTGTGACAGTGCTTTTGCTGATTGAGTATTAGCTTTTTCATAAAATAAATTTTGTGCTGCTAATCTTTCCTCGTTGCTAATATTCATACTGTCTAAAACAGCTTGATTAGCTCTTCTAGTTTCTCCGTTAATATAACTTAATTCCGCCACGGTTAATTCTCTTTGTTCCTGATATGCTTTTGTTGTAATTTCTTTAATGTTTGCATTAGCCTCTTCAACTATTTTTTTCTTCTCATCATTTGAGCTATTTAAGATGTTTATTACCTTTTGCTCTTGCTCAGTAACAACACCATCTGCACCAAACAATCCCTCTACAGCATTATTTACTTCAGTTTTATTAGCATCAATTGTTTCTATAATTGTATTGCACCATTCATCAGTTTTAGTTTTCACTACAGTTATGTCATCCTCTGTAATAATTCCATCAAAGTTGACTTGGTCTATAGCTAACTGTAGATTTCTTGATTTCTCTGCTATGTCATCTAAGCATTGTTGAGTTTCAGGACTAACCTTTTTATTCCACTGTCCATACACAAGTCCCATTTCTTCCATCTCTTCTTTGCTATACATAGTAGCACCTGAAAGATTTCCTAATGCAACCTCCATTAAACTCATATCGTCAGTTGCTTTAAGTACTGACTGTCCCATCATATCGCTATATTCATGTGCAGTGTATATAGCTGCTCCAACCGCTGCCACACCTATCGCTACACCTGCAGCACTTATTCCTAGTCCTGATAAACCTACACCAAGTTTCGCTACTCCACCACTTGCAGCTACATCTGCTGTTGCTCCTGCTCCAACCGTTGCTGTTGACATGCTTGTAATTTTTTTCACTAGTCTACCAACATTTGTAACGGTATTACCAATGCCACTAGTAAATTTACCCAGTGCGAATGTTGCTGGTCCAACGGCTGCGACATATAATCCAAATTTTACTATATTATCTTTTGTAGCATCATCAAGTCCATTAAACCAATCAACAGCATTTTGTATTTTATCAGCTAAACCTTCAAGCATTGGGATTAATCTCTCACCAACACTTATTGCTGCACCTTCTAAGGAACTCTTTATGCTCTCTATGCTACCTTTGAAATTATCTTGCATGGTTTTTGACATTTTTTTTGCTGCACCATCAGAATTTTTTAAGCTCTTTGTTAATTTTTCTAACTCTTCAGGTCCTGCTTGAATTAATGTTAGCATCCCACTCATTGCTTCTTGACCAAATATAGTTGCTATAGCTTGTTGTCGTTCTTGTTCAGTTAATCCTTTCATGGATCCATCAAGTTCCTGAATAATATCTTTTAGAGGTAGCATCTTTCCACTAGCATCATATGAACTAAAACTTAAATCTTTCATTAAGTCCGAAGCTTCTTTGCTTGGATTAGCTAATCTTGTTAATGCAGCTCTTAGTGTAGTTCCTGCTTGACCGCCTTTAATTCCAGCATTAGCCATTTCACCTATTGCAGCAGTAATTTCTTCAAATGCAAATCCCATACTTGAAGCTACTGGAGCAATATATTTCATTGCTTCACCTGTGTCAGTTATTCCAGCATTTGTGTCGGCTGCTGATTTTGCTAATACATCAGCAACATGTGCAGCTTGACTAGCTTCTAATCCAAAACCTCTAAGTGTAGAACTAGCTATATCTGCAGCACTTGCTAAATCTATGTTTCCACTTGCTGCTAAATCTAGCATACCAGGCATAGCAGATATTATTTCATTAACGTTGAAACCGGCACTTGCTAGATTTTCCATACCTTCCGCTGCTTCAGTTGCACTATATTTTGTTTTAGCACCAAGTTCCTTTGCGTTAGCAGTCAATAACTTCATTTCAGCAGCAGTAGAATTACTTATTGCATTAACTTTACTCATACCTTCTTGAAAGTTAGCAGCAGTCATAGTAGCTGCAACACCAACTCCTAATAAAGGAACAGTAAAAGTTTTAGTAAATCCTGCGCCAACAGTAGTCATTGTACTTCCTAATGCTTGAACTCTTTCATTACCGCTCTTCGTATTATTCATAAATGTATTTAAATCTTGTCCAGCACTTTTTAAATTAGCTGTAAAAGAACTTCTATCAAGGGTTAAATATCCAACTGCTCTTCCTACATCAACACTCATTATTTATTGCCCCCTTGCTGTATTTCGTCAGCTCTGCTTGCATGTTAGCAATTAATTCCGAATTATTTTTCACCTTAGTCTTATCGTTTTTATCAATCCATTTAGGCTTTGGTTCCCAGTATTCCTCACCGTTACCTTTGCTGTCATACTTTACTTTTTTATGTGACATGATAAAATTGCAAGTTTCATCAAAACAAAAAGCGAGATATGTATCATTGATACCTATTACCTCGCTTGGTCTTTGATTATATGTTTTACTTACACTTATTACTCTTAGTACGTTCTTGCTCATCACGAAAGGATTTGAGTGCTTTAACACCAACCTGTGTATAATTAAATATTTCTATCAATTGCTGGTCTGTTAACTCTAACCCAATTTCTTCTAATTGTTTATAAGTTGGTTCAACCAATGCTCCTTTTGCAACTAAGGTATAGAGTTCATTAGCTTCTTTCATTGAAACTATATCTTTAGTTGATTTTGCACCATTAAAGACTATATATGCAGCATTTAACAGTTCATTCGGAATCATGCCAGTACTTACCATATTTAAAAAGCTAGGTCTCTTCAACCTAGCTATAAATGGCTCTTGGGTAAATCCAACTAATTCAACTACCTCACCTTTTGCCACTTCTTTTAATTTATCTAAACTTGTAACTTCCATTTAAATTCCCCCTAAACTGTTGGTAGCACTGCTACATAATTAATTTCGAATGGTTTAGCACCCTTAGCCGGTCTTGATTTCACTGTGTACTCTGGTGTCATGAAATCTCCATCCTTAAAACTAAATTTAGCTGGAGTACCTTTACAGGATGGATAAGTGAATTTAACGTATGTTATTACTTCTCCATCCGTTCCTCGCTCTGAGGTGTAAATATTAAGTGTGAACTTCTTCCTGCTTACTACTACTCCAACAGCTGGTGCACTATATCCTGTTATTTTCTCAGCTGTTTTAATAACAGTTCCACCATCAACAATTGACAATACTTCAGGTTGGAAACATGAATCCTTAAAAGTTATTGCTGAACCGAATTGTAAATCTTCTGTCCTGTTATTTGAAACAATTCTATTTTTAATCCTTTTGTATTTTTCTTCACCTTCACTTACATCTGGTGAATATGTTGCTTCTTCTGAAGTGTCGAAGTAAAGTGTTACCGGTGTTTCTTCTTCAGTAATAATTTCAACTACTTCTATATTGCAAATTATTTTATCTTCTAATTTTGCCATTGATTATCCCTCCAATTTCATTTGAACTTGATACATTATTGAAAATGTTAATGCTTTTTTATCATCGTCAGTCACTATAGAAGTTTCATTTCCTGTGTATCTAAGCTTTCCAAACTCTTTCACGTAGCCTTTAATAAGTTTTCTGTATGGCTCTATTGCAGTAAATCTATTTTGAGGTATAAAAAAAATAAGGTCTAAGAATTTACTACCAGCCTTACCATTTAAACTTGATATACCTCCGTCTTTAAGTACCACATAATTTTCTTTACATTCACCTTGATGTTGACCTATAAAATATACATTAATTCCTTTTGATATTAAAAAATCATATAATTTAATTAACATTAAATCACTTCCATATTATTTTGGCCCAACCTTTTATTACTTCTGCTGAATGCTTTTGTATAGTTGGCCATAGAATAGCCCATTTCTTCTCGTGACAAAACTCTAAAAACTTGAAGTGAGGTGTATTCCCTCGTATTTGAATTTCTGTAGTATTTGCACCTGTAACTATGTTTTTATCAATAGTTTGCCGAGAGTTCCCTGTTCTATCTGTCCATGGTGCATTTTTTTTTGCATCTGCGATCATTTTTTCTCCTGCAGTTTTGGCGTAGATTCTAGATACTGCTTTTGCTTTAATATCAAATTCTGCTAATCCTTTTAACATATTACCTGCATCAAACTTCAATCCACTCATGCTCTTCCACCACCATTTCAAAATAAACTTCAAATTCCTCTCCCTGAGACATCACTTTCCAACATTGATTTTTATAAAATAAGAAATCATCTTTTTTAACTAAAATTGAATTATCATTATAATCAACTAGAAAATTCTTAGTAGTTGGAGTATCCACCTCTCCTTTGTCACTAAGGCTTACTTCAGCTTTATTTTTTGAATCAGTATAAAGTATTCCTACTAGACTTATTACTTTAATATAACCAGTTATTTCTCTGTAGGCATTTAAATTTTGTCTGTAGATAGTTACTTCATATGGCATTTGCTCAATTGCTTGAACTACTTTTTTTCTTAGATATTCTTTGTTTATACTCATTGTCCATCAGCTCTTAACATCATAGATTTGTATCCTGTAGTTGGACTTACTGTATCGGTATTCTTAGATTTAGAAGTTAATAGGTAATCATTTGATAAGTTAATCCAATACGTTGCTCCTGGTCCTTCAATTTCTACAGGCCCAACTTTGATTTTTTTATCTCCATCGGCTTTCATTAAACATAGTTTTGAAGCAGTCAAATACACATCATTATTATTACTCTGTAATAGTGCTTCAAGCTCCTCATATTCGAAATAAGAATATTTCTTTTCTTGTAAAAGAATCATCAATAATTCTATATCAGCCATTTAATCACCTATTCTTCAGTAGGATTATTTTCTTCTTGTTCCTCTTCTACTAATTCTGCTATTCCTTTACCTTTTAGTTTTTCATACTCAGTTTCTTTCATGATAATAGTTGAATCTACCTTATATATTTCTTTTTTATATTGTATATTTACTAATGCTTTAACTTTTACATTTTTACTTGCCATTTTTAATTACCTACCTCTCAAAAATAAAAATAAGAAATGGAAGAGAATTTCTCTCCTCCACTATTTCTATACAGTATAAACAGTACCAAAGAATACTTCGTCAGCTCTATCAAACGACGGAAGCACCATTTGAGAAACTTTTACATCTAAGCTAACTGGGTCTTCCTTAACCATGGTAGTTACCGCTATAACATTGTTAACTAAAGCAGTATCAAGTTTTCCACCACCATAGAGTTTATCCCACTCTTCAGGAGTTGCTCCATATACTGTTTCTCCTAGAGTTGTTCCAGACATTAGAGTGATTTTACCATTTAAATAATAAGGTTGCTCAGCTGCACCTTCTGCTGGTATATAAGTAGTTTCTTCTAAGAATACTACAGATATTCCTAATCTCTCTTTAGCAAAATTAATAAAATCTGCTTGCGATAAAATCATATTTTTAGTACTTTCTCCACCTTTAAGATGATTAATTATTGCTGTGTTTACTAAGAATGTATTATCAAATGTAGATTCAGTTAATAAAAGTATGGTTGGCTTTGTGTAATGGTCATCTGTTATAGCTTTTTGATATTTCTTAATGTCTCCAATTATATCTGCAGTAGCTACATTCCACATATCACTACCTGTAACTACAACTTTATGGTCAGCTGGAACTCCATAATCAACAACTATATCTCCATCTGCGGTTACTATGTTGATTTCACCGTTTTGAATTAGAGACGTTCTCATTCTTTTAGCTTGAATATTAGCGCCTTCGATTAGGTTTTCATAGTTCTCGAAAACCTGTTTAGTAAGAGCTTCGACTAAGTTTTGATTGTTGGAATTAGCTGCATTAACTAAATCTCTTCTAGCTGTTTCATTGATTCCAACAGCTTCTTTAAAGAATGGTAATTCCCTCTTTTCTACACTTAAAGCAGCACTTAAAGCTCTGACTTTAGCAGCTACATCCAATTGAGACATTCTTAATGCTACAGCCTTCTTTTTAGCACCTTTAGCTAGTTCTATTTCAGTACCCATTTGCTTCTTTGTTGGGAATAAAGCTTTGTCTATACTTGCCTCTGGTGGTAGTTCCTTCATGTATAATGCTATATTAGCTGAGTTTATAAAATCTTTTAATTCCATGTGTTATTCCTCCTAATAATTATAAAAATGCGATCATGCTTAATTTGGATTTTTCTATTGCTGCAATCTCTGCAGTTGCATTTAGCTTAATCTTTGATGTATTAGCAAAACCATGTATCATTACTGGAACTACTTCTGTTCCCTTTGAGTTATTGAAGTCTACATTTGCAAATACAATACCGTATACATCTGAAGTACTTGCTGTAGAAGTAACTGTTTTTCCATCTTTAGTAACAAGAGTACCAGCTTCTAAAACTCCGTTAACTAAAGATGCGGTTAAATTAGTTTTAGTTGCTTTAACATTTACATTTACATAGTGGTCTCCGGCTAATGCTCTGATGTCCTTTTGGGTTACTCCTATTGTGTAACTTGATTGTTTCATTGTTCATTCCTCCTATTTAATAAAATCTGATATACCTTTAGTTTTTAGTTGTTCTGCCTTTGCTTTACCTAAGTTTTCAGCAAAGTTTACTTTTCCTGGTTCATTCTCTTTTCCAGCTCCACCAGTGTTAAAAGCTCCTGTTCCTTTTACTGTTTTTTCAAACAAATAATCATTACTTTTCTTAATTGCTTCAATTTGCTCATTTAGGCCTATTAATGTTTCACCGTCAAGTTTTACTTTTTCGATGTCTAACAAAGCTTTTAATGCCTTAACATTCTTTGTGTTAGTACCTTTTAACGACTGCTCTAATGCGTTATCAAATTGTACTTGTTTCAACTTTGTTTGATAATCATCATCCTTAGCCTTATTATCCTTTTCAAGTTGTTCTACTTTTACTTTTAACCCTGCAGTGTCCTTGAATTCATCTTTTAGTTTAGATATCTGAGTATCTCTCTCCGCCACTTGTTTTTTATAGTCTTTAGCTTCTGTATTGACTTGATTAAACCTGTCCTTCGGTATATAAGCACCGTCTGAAATGTCCTCAAAATCCTTTTTTTCTAGTTCCTTTTGCTTTTCTGCTGATAGTTGTTTAAATAATTCCTCTCCGATAATTGTTTTTAAATTTGCCATGTTATACATTCCTCCTGTTTAATCTCTATTTACATTGATTTTACGTGAAATGACCACGAATAGAGTTGTTATTAAGTTCTTTACCGCCTACTTAACAACTAAAAAAGGCGAAAATAAAAAGCCTTATTTCTAAGACTTAATGGATTCTTGCTACGCGCCACCATAAAAATAAATTAGGTAATCCAAGTTCCCAACCATTGTTACTTTTATCCCAATAGAAAAATGGTAATCTTATAAATACTCTTAAATTCTTTAAGCTCATTGGTTTGTAGCTATATCCTTTGTGTATACAAAATCTACAGTTTTTAAGTCCATAAAACTTCTTTAACCCTGGTACTTTCCAACAAATAAATTTTATTCTTGCTCTTGGATATGTTCTCCATAGGAATAGTGTTTTTGTTATTTGTATCCATTTAGAACCATCACTATTACTTTTTATATTCACCCTATTTTCCCCCTTACTTTCAAGCATAAAAATAAGCCTTATTATTTAAATAAAGCTTTATACCTTCTGCTTAACTCTATGTTCCTACTCTTAAGCTCCTCATATTCATTCTGTAGTACTTCAAACTGTTCAGCAGTATATTTGTCCTTATTGCTATTAATCTCATTTGTGATTGCAACTATGCGTTCTATATTGTCTCGTACTTCATTGTCTCTATATGCAATGATATATTGCTCTTTACATTTAGGACAATTAAAATACATCTTCTCTACATCATCAGTTACATACTTAGTTTTAATTCTATTAGGTTTCACTTTAAATTCATGTGTGCATTTATCACACACTACATTCATATTTGTTACCCTAGTTTTACTATTCATAATTTTAAGCTCCCTTTTTTTCTTTACTATACCAATTATCTAGTTCTAGATTACTTCCTCCGTTTAACCAATCTCTTAGTTCTCTTCCAACATCTTCTAGTGATTTAGGTATTACAGCATATTGAATGCACATACAACTGGGATGTGGAATTGGAACTTGATCCTTAGGAAAATTCCCTGTACCTAAATCATATCTATTTTGATTACTGTATTCATCACAAACATCTTCACCAAAATGTGCTACTTGTCTAATACCATGTTGTGAAGATAACTCCCAATGCACTGCTTCAACAAAAGGATTTCTATTCCAATTAGCTACATTGCTACTAAAAAAAGAATGATTCATAGAAGTTCTTAAAAGCCTTTGAGCATTATAATCTACGTTCTTATTAATATTAGGATATACCTTTTTAAAATTAAAGTCTTTTTTAGCACTAGGATTAACATACTTTTCTAAGTCTTTTATAATCTCTAGATATGATTTTTGTTCTAACATACCTTTGTTGATTACATACTGTATATCCTGTATGTTTTTATCTCCATATCCCCAAATCCTACTTGATAAGCTTTTATTATCCTTGTAGAATCCACCATTGATTATATTTAAAATAGCATTATCATTTGTACTATATGCAAAGTTTATAAGCTCTGTTGGTATATCTAACTCATATTCAGTATCTAGTTTACTTAGAAAGTTTCCATCTACACTTGCAGCTATTTGTGAAGCTGATTTAACGGCTTCGGCTGTTAAACTAGATATCTTATTATTAAGCTCATTTATCTTGCTTTTAAGGAATTTCTCATAGTCTTTTAACCATGCTTTAGTAAATCCACCTCTAGCGGTACCAGCCTTCTTTACAATTGATTCTAGAGTGTCCTCATAGATTTTCGTCAATTGGCTTATATTCTTTGCATTTAATCTAAGCTTTTTCCCCTGAGCTTCTTCCATTAGTTTTTTATACAACTCAGTACTATTACTCATCTATTGCATCAGTTCCTTTATCTCCGTTACCTGGAGTTAATTCTCCTGTATCTATACCAGCTTCAATTGATTTTTCTTTTAGGATTTCATTGTAAGCTTCTTCGGCATCTTCTTCATCCGTGAAATCTCTAATGTAAGATTTTTTACTTCTTACTCCAGCAACCACTTCGTTAATACCTATGTTTTTCTTATCCTCTTCATCACTTGGGACTGGATAATTATGTTCTATTAAAATTGTATATTCTAGGTTTCTACAATCTTCTTTAAAGTAACTACCATAACAATATTTAGCTACTTCAATAATAAAATTAATTAATTCCTTGAAAATAGGTTCCCAGTCACTCCACTTCTCTTCACATCTTGCAATCAAGTCATTATACATATACTTCATGGCCTTAGCTGATGGAATGTTACTCATATCTTTAATGTCCGGCATATCTAATGCAAAGTTCATATCTTGTGTAGCTCTATCTAAATAAGAATTAATTGCTTCACTTGAGCCAAAATTATATTCCAGTCTAGTTATTGAAGCTTGTTTACCTGAAGTCATAGCTGTTTGCTCAGTCCTTACCGCATGAAGTGCTCCTGGTGCAATCATTAAGTTATTAACATCATCTTCATTGCCATCAATTACACTTTCGGCACCAAATAATTGAAACCTTAATGCATCCGCAAAGTCTGAAATTCTTCTATTGTATTGATTTTGAATATCTTTAATATCTTCTAGATCTGATTCTCCAAACTCTTCATTTAGCTCACCACCATTTTTAATAAGCCAACAAGGAATAGTTGCGAACCCTGTATCTACAGTTTCATCACTGGCAGGTTCATTAAGATTATCGCCTTTATAAGTTAGCTTTTCATATAGAGCTAATACTTCTTTATCTTCTTCAAGATTTCCATAATAATATCTATGGATGTAGTATATTTTTTCAGCATCACTATTCAAATAAATATTACTCTTATCTTCTTCAAAGAATTTAACTTCAACTAAAATATCATTTATCTCTTTGTAATGAAAATCTTCTATATTTTCATATTTGATAGCAACTGGACTATTTGGATTAGCTTCAACTCTTAATAATACTCTTTTCTTTATAGTGCTCATGAGAAATGCTTTTCTTGTTTTCTTCCAGAATTGATTAGCCTGGAAGACATTATCAATAAACTGTCTTAATTCTTCGCACTTGGTCTTATCTACTATGTCCATAGGTTTAAAAGTTAATGTTGGTTGCTGCCCAAACATAAATCTAGCTTGTTTCTTCAATAATGGTTTAACTTTATTTCTAACCTCTTGAGTTGGTGTGTACTGAACTCTATCGTCATTTTCCCAATTTTGTCCTAACAAGTCTTTATCTACTTTCGCTTTATCTTCATCTGTAGTTCTGCCTTTGTAGAAGTAATAGTCTTTTCTGACTTTTATTCTTTCCTTTTTTTCTACATCAGGTAGATTAAGTAATTGTTCCTTAATACTTTTCATATTTTCTATTGCCACTAGAATATTCCTCCCTTCTTACGATTGTAAGGGTCTTTTGTTTTAACAGTACCTTTACCTTGAGTAATAACATCATTGCTATATGCTTTACCGCTATATCCACTTAGAACTATTGTATTTATAAAATATCTTATAGCATCCATGCAATGGTCGTTTTCTTTAATAGGTTTATCTTCTCCTCTATTACCTGCCTTTTCATCCCAAACATATGAAAAGAACTCCCTGAAGCAATTAATACAGCAATCATTGAATGCTATTAATTCCTCATTAAGAGCTCTAGCTACTTTTCTTATTCCATCTGCAACATCATTATTAGCTGGTAATACTTTGTATTTATCTTTTTCTCTAATTAAGGCTATAAATGAAGCTGCACTTGGATCTATTATTATAAATTTAGGAATTATCTCTCCTAGGAATTTCTCCAAATCATCATAGTATCTATTATCAGGTTTTTGCTTAACTTCTTCTCTACCACTGTAATAATACTCTTTAATTGCATACCATTTACCTTTGTATAATCCCCAAAGGATAAATACAGTAGCATTTTGGGTACCATAGTCACAACTTACATAGTAGTCAGTATAGTTTCTAAGCAAACATGTTACTTTATGTTTAACCTCATTAAACATATCATAGATTATTCCTTCAGCCATTACCCAAAGTCCTAAGATATATCTCTTATAGAAAACACCTGAGTACATTTTTTTATATCGTTCTTTAACCTTTTCTGATAATGATAAATTATCATCCATTGTAAAATGTAGATATAAAAGATTCTTAATACTTTTTTTATCTATCCAATTAATTTTAAACCAATGATAAGGGCCATCAGGATTACAGTTAAACCAATATTTAGAACCATCTACTGAACATCTACCTGTTGCCTGGTTAACAAAACTTTCAGGCATTAAGGCTACTTCATCAAAGAAACAACCAGCTAATGTAATACCTTGAATGAGATCTTGTGAACGTTCATCTTTACCACCAAATATATAAAAATAATTTGATACATTACCTTTTGTTATAATAATAAGATTATCAGCTCTAAAATCTTTACACTTATATCCTCTTGATTTAAGCATTAGCTTTAACCAGAATAATACATTACGTCTAAATGAACCAATTGTCTTACCACACATGCCAAAGTTTTGAAATTTAAACTTTTCCATTGCCCAAATAACATATGACAATGACATGGATAATGTTTTACCACTTCTAATGCTGCCATCTGCAATTATTCCATCCTTATCCTTTGCTGGAGATTCATCCATCCACCAGGTAAGGACTTTTAACTGCTTTACAGAGAATGGACTAAATTTGAAAACAGCTTTTTTAATTTTATTTACTATTTTCCTCATTGCTCCATACTCCCTTAGCTGCTCCGTGAAGTGCATCTATGAAACCATCATCTTCAATTACTTCCTCTTCTTCATATGCTCCTGATTTTATCTTAGCTATTTCTAGTTTTTGTTTTTCAATTTCTAGTTTTTCTTTAGTTTCACTAGGTAGTAAATCCATCCTATCACTGAGCCACTGAAGTGCTTTCATCTTGTCTTGTAACTTTATGCTCGCCCCATCTTTCCCTTGCTTAACCTCACTAACTATAGTTCCATCAATTTCACTTGATTCTTTAAATTTAACAACATTGACTATTTTAGTTAATTTCTTTCCTTCAACCACCAATGGTCCAAATGGTCCCATCACCGGAACTTCTTCTTGTCCAAATGAAAGAAAATCACTTATATCAGCAAAGGCTATATCTATATACTTTTGGAAGATATCATCTTCGCTAAGTAATGCTCTATTTAACTTACCTTTTTTAAGACACTTAATCTCTTCACTTATACAAGTATTTACAAGCATTTTAGGTCCATTGGTATTAGCAGTAATATAATCACATCCATAAGCCTTTTGATAAGCCTTAGTAGCATTGAAACACTTTATATAATAAATACAAAAGAGCCTTTGCTTATCAGTAAGTTTAGCATTTCTCAATACCTCTTTTACTTCTTCAGCAATAGACTCCTTATGTGCACTCTTATTATTTGATTTTTTATTGGTAACGTTCCTTTTAATTTTA
>DAMAVY010000047.1:0-12447 GCA_032077725.1 Clostridium sp.
TGCGATCATTTAATATTCTTATATATCGCAAGAATAAAAAAGATACCTGTAGGCTTATTTTATAGGGATGCTTATTGGAAATTTGCTGACTGGTATGATGCTAAAGGAATCAAGAGATCAGTTATTAACACAATGCACAAATTTGATTGGTTTATTATTCAACATACATGTAAAAGAATATACTTTCCTACTAAGACTATGGGAGATTTATTCGACTTTAAAGATAAAGAGCCACTTCCACCAGCGTGTGAAAATCTTAACATTCAAAGTGAACCTAAGGATAGCATTGAGCTTATCTATGTTGGTGGAATATCAGAGCAGTACGGTGGCCCACTCTTACTCGAAGCCGTTAATAGGGTGAACCTAGTTAAAAAAATGAATCTTCATTTGGTTTGCAGAAAAGAGGAAACAGATAAATCATTTGACTATAAGGATAAAGATTGGTTAAAGATATACCATGCTTCCGGAGAAGAATTAAAAGATATTTATCGTAAAGCCAATATAGCTATTATCCCTAGAAAAATAGACTTCTATATGGACTTTTCAATGCCAGTAAAACTATTTGAGTACATATCTTATGAACTGCCTATAATATCAACTAATTGTAAGGAAGTTGCAAATTTCATAAATGAAAATGAAATAGGCAGAGTATGTATAGACAATGCAGATAGTTTATATGAATGCCTCTTAAATATTACAAAAGATGATATTGAGAAATATTCAAGAAAAATTAAGGAAGTTAAGAAAAATAATACTTGGAGTAAGAGAGTTGAACAAATTAGCCGGCTTTCTGATTTTATTTAGATTATCTTATTTAATATTAAAATTCAAAAGTCATACAAGGCCAAGGTTAAAATTTATATAAAGTCAGTTTTTTATTAAATTTAGCACTGAGATAGAAATAGTTCCAGAGTATTTTACCCTGGAACTTTATTTTTTAATGATAATAATATATTTATCCCATGACTACCCGCTCTAATACTCCCATGGAACTCTGTTTATCTCTCAAATATTATTCTTTTCCCTATACTAGCTACGTCTTTGCATCCTGTAAGTACCATGGCAGATTTTAAATCGCCCCTAAGTCCTTCTATGTAAGTCTTCACGCCCTGTCTCTGTCCACCGAAAGATGCCGTTACAAAAGGTCTTCCTATTAACACTGCTTCTGCTCCAAGAGCAAGTAATTTAAGTATGTCTACCCCAGTTCTTACTCCCCCATCTGCTAAAATCTTAACTTTTCCTTTTACTGCCTTTGAAATATCTTCAAGAACATCAGCAACTCCAGGAGTTTCGTCTAAAACCCTTCCCCCATGATTTGAAACTACTATTGCATCCACTCCTGCTTCTACTGCAAGTAGTGCTTCATCTACTGTCATAATACCTTTTAATATGACTGGGAGTTTAGTACTACTTACTAGCTCTTTTATCTCTTCTACTCCTTTAGGCATTACAGGTTTCCCATGAAGTGCTAAAGTAATAAGTCCACAGGCATCTATATCTACTCCAACTGCAAATGCACCTGCTTTTTCGGCAAGTTTTATTTTTTCTATAACATTCTTATTTTCCCATGGCTTTATAAATACAATTCCATCACCATTAAATTCCTTTAAAACTTTTAAGTTTGTAGTTAAGAATGAGTCCACTGCTGTATCTCCAACCATTGGATATATTCCAGCGTCTAAAGATCCACCTATAACCCAAGATATGTACTCTTCTTCTGAAAATTTCCCACCCATATTTAGTGTAGTTCCTGAAACTGGTGCTGCAAATACAGGTATATCAAGGTGTTTCCCAAAAAGTTCAATTGAAGTATCCGGATTTTTAGCATCATGAATCACTCTCATGTTAAGCTTATATTTTTCAAGAGCTCTAACATTTTCCGTAAATGCATTTCCAGTTCCCTTTCCACCCATACCTGGTACTTCTCCAGAACAAGCAATACCATTGCAAACTTTACATACTTTACAACTATTGTTTAAGTTAACTCTAGCTTGATTTTTTACATCCTTATAATTCATATTATCCCACCTCATTATATAATTTATTTAAGAAAACTCCGCTTCACACATGCTCATTGGAGTAAGTTTCTATATCTAAATCATAGATTTTCTTTATCCCTCAGCTCACAAAGAAACTCGTCTAATCCTTCTTCAGTGTACACTTTTATATTATTCCTTATTAAAAGTTCTGCTGTTACACCATTTCCAGCTTTTTTTGCCCCTGAAAAAGTTCCATCATATATGATTCCTTTCCCGCAAGATGGGCTTCTTGCTTTCAAAATCGCTGTATCCATTTTTAGCTCTCTAGCTATATTTAAAGTTTCCTGGGCACCCTTAATAAATTCAGCTGTCACATCATCATCTTTATTTGTTCCCAAAACTCTACACTTTCCATCTAATACCATAGCACCATCACCAGCTACTATTTCATGAGCTACTCTAGGTGTTGCCTGTCCACCAAGCTGTTCCGGACAAACTGGTATTGCTTTTCCCTGTCTAAAAAGCTCTAACACTCTTTCATCTAAGTTATTTTTACCATCATATTTACAGTTTATACCACAGAGACATCCACTAACTAATATCATTTTCTCACCTCCAAACTAATTAATGTAACTCCGATTCGCATGCCTTCCAGTGGCCAAATCAAAGATTTAGCTTTTCTCATTCTCCTCGCAAGGACATTCCAACTCAAACACTCTTGTTAAGGAAACTCCTTCTCACATGCGTTCGAATTAATGAAACTCCTTCTCACATGCGTTCGAATGAGTAAGTTTCACTACCCAAATATAAAATTTGGAATGTCACTTAACTTCGACTAGCTAAATCTAAAATTTGGAATGTCACTTAATGAATCTTCTCCTATTTTAATTCTACAATGGTAACACCTGTTCCACCTTCACCATAATTTCCAAGCCTATAACTCTTAACATGTGAGTGACGTTTTAAGAAGTCATTTATAGAAACTTTTAGTACCCCTGTACCTTTTCCATGAATTATAGTAACCTCACAAAGGCCCCCAAGATAGGCTTCGTCCAAATATTTATCTGTAGTATAAATCGCTTCCTCTGAATCCATTCCTCTTAAGTCTACTGAAGTTGCTACTGATTTTAGATTAAGCTTTGTTTCTCTTCTTTGAAGTTTTGCCTTTTTCTTATCTTCACTAGAAACTTTTCCTTTTCTTAATTCTTTAAGTTTAACAGAAATTTTCATTATTCCTGCTTGAACTTGAACTTCTCCTCTGTTATCAACTTCTGATAACACTGTAACATTTTGATTTAAAGATGGAAGATAAACTTCTTCTCCAGGATTTACTGAAACTAATTCTTCTCCTTGAGGTTTATCTTTTTTATTTAAGTTATCTTGAATATTATCAAGAGAATCCTTTATTTTTTTTCTCTCTTTTTCAATCTTCGTTCTAGACTCTGAAGTATAACCTAATCTTTCTAATTCTCTTATGTTTTTAACAATGGAATCAGCTTCATCTTTAGCAGCTTTAATTACATCCTTAGCTTCTCTTTGAGCTTCATACATGGATTTTTCTCTAATTTTTTCTAATTTAAATAATTTTTCTTCGTACCTATTTTTTAATTTTTCTGCTTCTGCCTTTAACCCTTCAGCTCTTCTGGCATCATTTTCTGCTTTAATGCTCTTTTGTTGAAGGTTTTGAATTAACTCTTCAAATTTTAAAGTGTCTGTAGATATATTCTCCTTAGCACTATCAATTATATATTCTGGTAGTCCTAATCTTCTAGAAATTTCAAAAGCATTTGATTTACCTGGCACCCCAATGAGCACATTGTAGGTAGGACTTAATGTTTCTACATTAAACTCCACAGATCCATTTTCAACCCCTACTGTTTTTAGGGCATATCCTTTAAGTTCACTGTAGTGAGTAGTTGCCATTATCTTTGTATTTCTTACTTTTAAATTATCTAAAATACTCATGGCAAGAGCTGCACCTTCCGTTGGATCTGTTCCCGAACCTAACTCATCGAATAGGGCTAATGTATTCTCATCAGCTTCGCCAATAATGTGTACTATATTAGTCATATGAGAAGAGAACGTAGATAAACTTTGCTCTATACTTTGCTCATCTCCAATGTCTGCATATAATTTATGAAAGAAACTAATTACAGAACCATCTCTAGCAGGAATCATCATTCCACTCATAGCCATAAGTTCTATTAATCCTACAGTTTTTAGTGTTACAGTCTTACCACCAGTATTAGGGCCTGTGATAATTAGTGATGTAAACTCTCTACCCAAATAAATATTACTTGGAACCACAACCCTTTGGTCAATTAAAGGATGTCTAGCTTCTATTAAATCTATTATTCCTTTATCATTCACCTCTGGGCACACACAATTTAATTCATTGGCATACTTAGCTTTTGCGAATATAAAGTCTAATTCCCAAATTATATTTCCATTATTCTCTATAACATCAATATTCCCAGCAATCTTTAGAGTAAGCTCCTTTAGAATTCTGTTTATCTCTGCCTTTTCCTTATTTCTAAGTTCTTTTATTTCGTTATTAAGATCTACAAGTCCCATAGGCTCTATAAATAATGTAGACCCAGTTCCACTTTGATCATGAACTAATCCCTTAACTTGTTCTTTATATTCGGATTTTACTGGAAGTACATATCTATCACCTCTTACAGTGTAGAGATTTTCTTGTAGATATTTTGAATAAGTTCTCATCATGCTACTAACTCTATCTTTAATTGAAGAACTTTTATCCTTTAATTTCTTTCTAATTAAAAATAATGTTTCACTGGCTTTATCTGCAATTTCATCCTCATCTATAATAGCTCTAAATATTTCATCTTCAATATTTTTAAAAGGAACTATTCCTGCTATTATATCTTCTAAAACTCTGTAAGAAGAATCCTCATCCCTTGTTTCAACATACTCCTTAAATCTTCTAGAACTTTTAAGCATATTTCCTATTCTAAGTAACTCTACAGGCATAAGAGTAGAGTTCTTCTTTGCTCTTAAAAGCCCCTCTCTAACATCATAAATTCCCTCAAAAGGAGGTGCACCCTTTGTTGTTATTAAAAGTAACGCTTCCTTAGTTTCTTCTAAATGTTCTCTAATTTCATAAAGGTTATTATATGGTTTAAGATTATCAATTAAATCTCTACCTGCTTTCGTTACTGTGTACTTTTTTAAGATTTCTTTTATCTTATGATACTCAAGTACTTTAAAGGTCTTTTCATTCATTTCTTATCCCCTACTTTCTATTCAATTCCCCTCTTATAGTGACCTCTAGTGGTTTTCCAGAGATCTACATCCTCACCTTTTAACACATATGAAAGTATCTTTAAAACCTCATCATATGTCTCGTCTATAAAATCAATCCTGTAATTATTAATATTATTCTTTTTAAGTTCCTTTATAAAAGGTACTAGGTTAACTGGCACTGTGTTATAAATGTGACTTCTACAATATTTATCTGTTTTAATTAAAAACTCTTCATTCATTCTATCTTTTAACACAAACCTATCCTTATGGCACTGGCATTTGCAACTTGATGTAGAACTCTTTTCACCAAAGGTACTTCCAATGACACAATATTCGCTGACCATAAGTTCATATTTACCGTAAATAACTACTTGGGAATGTAACTTAGTATTTTTACTTATTGAAAATAACTCTTTATTATTAAGTTCCACACTAAGTGCTGATATATCAGTAAAATTGCTATAAAATTCATAACTCTCACTATTTAGAATGTTTAATTTGTAGTCACCAATTATTCGAGTTTTATCTCTAAATACATTGATTATTCCTAAGTTGCCTGTAATTAATCCCTTAACCTTTGCAATATTTTTTTCTATAACCTCTACAATAGCATGGAATTCACTTTTTATTATGTTAGGAACAACTAAATATAGATTTTCATAACTAACGTCATCTAAATTAATAGTTCCACCCTTTTGAAATAAGTCTACTGCTATAGCTGGCTTTACAGTAGGATTATCCTGAATAAACTTCAAAACTCCCTGCAGTTGATCTTCATTTTTAATGCAAATCAAGTATTCATCTTTAAATATATCTTTTTTCTTTTCATTACAGCTATGAACTATATTTTCTTCATTCCCTAAATATTCTTTCTTATTAGTATTATAATTATTTATTGTTACCTTTCGTTTATCTCTGGTTTCTATATGATGAATTATCTTATCTACAAGGTCACGTCTTCCACTATTAATAGATGATACCCTTAAAAATCCTTCTTCAAATTCTTCAAACACAACTTCTTCTAATGCAAATGGCGTATTTCCAAACTTTCCAAGATTTTTAATTAAAGAATCCCTATCCATTGGTTTATTAGAAGCAACTTCTACCATATCGCCATATACTTCAAATTGTTTGTCCTCATAAGTAGTAGACAAGCAAATTGGCTCTCCTGGTACAAATTTCACATGTATAGTTAGTGGTAACTTCACTCCATAAGTGTCTTCATAGTTCTTTTGAAGTTCATTTAAAAGCTTACTGTCTAAAGTAACATAAACTTTCTCACCTACTTTATACTTTGCTGGAAGTAGTTTCACTCTATCTCCCTTAAATGCTTCCTTAACCTTTTCTTTTCCACTTATAATATTTGTTATTGTGAAGCCACTATTATCAGTCCTAACCCCATCTTGAACTCTTATGTCCTTTTGAAGCTTTATAGTTAAATCATCTTCAACAATGCCTAGTAATACTCCTGTATTTTTAGGGAATTTATAGGCCATCATGTCTCTTCCAACATTGCCTCTAAGGTATGCCTTAGAAAATCCCTCTCTATTAAATAACTGACTTAGCATTTCTTTTTTAGGAGTTATGTCAAAAGTCTTATTTTCATAAACACTGTCTATGACTTCTCTATAAGTAGTTACCACTCCACTCACATATTCAGGCTTTTTAAGTCTTCCTTCAATTTTTAAAGATGAAGTTCCACTATCAATTAACCCTTTAATTTCTTCAATAGTACACATGTCCTTTGGACTTAAAAGATACCCTGCTTTACTTTCTCCTGTAGATTTTCTTATTATATTATAAGGAAGTCTACAAGGTTGAGCACATCTACCACGATTTCCACTTCTTCCACCTATAAGGCTACTCATAAGGCACTGGCCTGAATAACTTACACATAATGCTCCATGTACAAATATCTCAGTTTCTATGCCTAAATTATTTGAAATATATTTTATTTCATCAAGACTAAGTTCTCTTGAAAGCACTATTCTATGAAAACCAAGATCTTTTAAAAATAATCCCCCTTGAAGATTGTGTATGGTCATCTGTGTAGATGCGTGAATTTCAAGGTCAGGGATTGCTTCCTTTAGCATTTTAAATAATCCCATATCCTGAGTTAGTATGGCATCTACTCCAATTTCATATAAAAATTTTCCGTATTCTAAGGCTTCTGGAAGCTCCTCTTCTTTTATAATCGTATTAAATGCTATATATACCTTAACATTATATAAATGACAGTATGCTACTACTTCTATTAACTCTTCTTCACTAAAATTATTTGCATATGCTCTAGCTGAAAATTTAGTTCCACCCATGTATATTGCATCAGCTCCACCTTGGACAGCAGCATATATGCCTTCTTTGCTTCCACCTGGTGCTAGTAATTCTATTTTATCCATATGTTATCAACTCCTATTTATAAGAAATACCTTATACTAAATATAATCATCTCTTTTGTACAAAACTAAAAACGCAAAAACATATTTTACCTTTATATCGATTATTATACCACAATTATATGTCTTACAAACTATGAAAACTTTATCCTTTATTTTCCTTAGTATAACCTATTGTACTAAAGAAACAATCCCCCTCTAACCCGCATGGACAGAACAAATAGTTAAATAGTTAACTATTTGTATAGTTAACATTTTACATAGTCTTATTGTTAACATTTTATATAGTTTTATTGTTAAAATCTTATATAGTTTTATATTTAAATTTTTATATAGTTATGTGTTTCCATAATTCTAAAAATAACTATGTAAAAATTAAAATGAACCCCTAAGGGTTCATTAATGACAAATATCCATTATAAATTTCTTCCACCATAATATCTAAGTCATAGTTTTCTCGTATATATTCCTTCAATATATCATTCTTTCTTTTTATCATACTGCTCTTTACCGCTGATTTTATACTATCATAATTGTATGGATCACAGTATATAGCCATGTCCTTGAAATATTCCTTTGATGCACCTTCCTCAGTAACTACAATATTGCATCCGTAAGAAGCAGCTTTTAGGGAGGAAAAACTAGTGACTTCTGAAAAGCTAGCTAGTACATGAGCTGTAGAAAAAGTATATGCATTATAAAGATCATATTCGTTCATAAATCCTAAATAGTGAACTTTAGCGTATTTTAAACATTCTCGTAAATAATTCTCCTCGATTGTTGTCCCAACAAGTACAAGATCAATCCCTAGTTCATCGCACACTTTACTTAAAACAAATTGATTTTTGCTCTCACATATTCTTCCAACACATAATATATAGTTATCAAGCCCATATCGTTCCTTAAAGTTATATAATGGAACCTCTTCATAATTTATTTTTACTCCGTTATAAACTACTTTAATTTCCCCTTTTATGGAAAAATCCTTATTAATTAAATTTTTCTCATATTCACTATTACAAAATATAATTCTACTTTTCTTTAATATCATCTCTCTATACACTTTACAACTATTCCACAAATTACTTCTCTCTGTATAACCACTATACTTGAAAAATTTATTCATATTAAAATACATTGGAGATACAACAATATTACATTTGCTATAGTTTGATAATTTAAAATGTTTATAGGTATCAAATATATTTTTAATATCAAATAAATGTACAATATCATATTTATTATAATCAACCTCTTCATTTGCACCACATATATCTACTAGAATACCCTTTTCCTTTAGAAATGAGTATATTTTAAATATAATAGTTGTATCCCCAGAACTTAAATTTGCATAATCACTTCTAGCACATAGCAAAACTTTCATCTATAATCCCCCTGTGAATTGTAGTTTTAACTAATACCTATGCCTAGTAAATTTTAATTATCACAAATAAATAAATAAAATTTAATTTTTAAGATAATTTCAATAAAGGATCAACTATAAAACCCATATTTGTAGTTAAAAAAAATAGATAATAATACAAATTATATTATCATCTATTTTTACATAATCACATTATTTTTTTACCACGCTAACTTGTCCACTTTTCATAAGTTTGAAATTTTTGTCTTCCAATTCATGAGTCAGTTCTTCAAGTTGCCTTATTCTTGACATTCGCTCATATCTAAGGTTATTATTTTCTGATAAAAGTTTCTTATTAAATGCTACTTGCTTCCTTTTTTCTTTTTTTAACTCTTGAACAGTTTGATCCATAAGTTCTAATTGTTCATTAAAATATGCAACCTCGGCCTTTAATTTTTCTACTTCACCATTGCTACCACTATCAGTGGAATTTATGTTTTTTAATTCTATATTTTCTTTATTTACAGCTTCAATATCTCTTTTTAAGCCTTCAATTTCTGAAATAAGATTTTTTTGTTCTTTGGCAACCATTTTATAGTTTTCATTTGCTCTTTCGTAAGCTTCTTTATTTTTAAAAACTTCATCACCCAGATTAATCGCTGCAAGTATACTGGCATCAGGGCGGCTTATTTTAGAATTCTTAAATAACAAACTATTTATTTTTTTATCTACGTATTGCGCAACCATTTGTAGATATTCATCATTTTCTTCGCCTCTTAGGTTATATTCCATACCATTTATCTTAACTGTTATAATGCTCACATAAACACCCTCTTAAAATATAAATTTACACCTGCATAACCTTATTATTATTTTAACATACATAAACTATTTATTAAATAAGGTATTCTTTAAATATACCAATTACTTATCAACATAAAACAGCATTGAGTTTATTTATTATTAAATTTTTTGATTTATCTTGTAGTAATTTACATAATTTGTAATAAAACCATGAAATACTTATTTATTATAATATGTCTTTATCAAGAGACTAAAAAAACAAGTTTTTGAGACAAATTTGAAAAAATGCTAAGTAAATAGCCATTGACTGTTTACTTAGCATTCCATATTAGTCTTACCTTAATTCTGCCCCTAATTTATGCTCTAAGCTTCTTAAGATTTTATCATGTACTTTATTAACTTCCACATCTGTTAAAGTCTTATCTCCGTGTCTATAAATTATAGAATATGCTACGCTCTTCTTACCCTCTGGAATTTGACTTCCCTTATATACATCAAAAAGTTTAGCACTTTCTAAAATTCCGCCACCTTGCTTTTTAACAATGTCTTCTATTTCCTGCACAAGTACTCTTTCATCTACTAGAATTGCTATGTCTCTTGTTACAGCTGGATATTTAGGTAGTGCTTTATATTTTCTATTTATTTTAGCACTTTCCATTAACATATCTAAATTTAATTCTGCAACAAAACATCTAGTATCTATGCCATAGTTTTCGCTTACATCTGGATGAATTTCACCAAGAACTCCAACAGCTTTATTTCTAAGCTTTAAAGCTGCTGTTTTACCTGGATGGAAACTAGTATTTTCACTTTCTCTTGTAAATACGGCATTCTCTATTCCAAGTTCACTAAGAACATTTTCTACAACACCCTTAAGTTCTAAATAGTCGCCTGTTCCATACATTCCTAAAGTTAAAATGTTTCTTTCCTCTGGTAATTTTTCATCATCATTATTTTTAATGTATATTTTACCAATTTCAAAAAGCATTGCACTTTCATTGCTCTTCACATAATTTCTAGTGAGTGATTCCATCATAGAAGCAAGAGTTGTAGTTCTCATAATCTTAAAATCTTCTCCTAGTGGGTTTCTGATCTCAACTGCATTTCTAAGTTCATTATCTTCAGAAATTAAAAGTTTATCAAATATTTTATTGCTTACAAATGAATAGCTTATTGATTGATTCATTCCACTGGAAGTTAAAGCTTCAGTTATTTTGTCTTCAAGCTTGTGCTTTTCAGACTTACCTGATTTTATTGCCTCACAATGTGGAAGAGTAGATTCAAAGTTATTATATCCATGAATTCTAGCAATCTCTTCAGCGATGTCTTCTTTAATATTTAAGTCACTTCTAAAGGTTGGGCAATTAACTACAAGTGTATCACCTTTAATTTCAGTGGTTAAATCTAAGCCATCTAAATATTTTTTCATATCTTCTTTTGAGATATTGCTTCCTAAGAACTTATTCACCCATTTGCTATCTACATCTAATGTATGCGCTGTTCTAACTTCATTATATATATCCATAACTCCAGTCATAACTGTACCTGCACCTAGTTCTTGAGCAAGGGAACATACTCTTTTTACAGCTAATTCACATAGGTTTGGATCTAAGTCTTTTTCATACTTCCCGGAAGCCTCAGTTCTAAGTCCTAACTTCTTAGAAGTATTTCTAATATTAACACCATTAAAGTTTGCACTTTCTATAATTATCATAGAAGTGTCATCCTTAACCTCAGAGTTTAATCCACCCATAACTCCTGCAAGTCCTATAGTTTTATCCCCATCCTTTATACAAAGCATAGAACTATCTAAAGTTCTTTCTTCATTATCTAAGGTTGTAAATTGCTCTCCATCCATTGCAGTATCAACTACAATAGTATTAGATTCTATATTTCTAGCATCAAAAGCATGTAGTGGTTGACCAAGTTCTAACATAACAAAGTTAGTAATATCAACCATGTTGTTTATTGGTCTTACATCAGCTTCTAACAATCTTTCTTGCATCCATTGTGGTGATGGCTCAATTTTTATATTGCTAATTCCTTTAGCCATATATCTTCTACATAGTGGGCTTTTAACTTCCACTTTATAGTTATCTACTATATTAGTTTTATCTGTACTCTTGTACTCAAGGTTCGGCATCTTATATGGGATTCCTAATGTTGCAGCAGTTTCTCTTGCCATTCCAATTATACTAAAGCAATCAGCTCTATTAGAAGTTATTTCAAAATCTATAACTGCACTTTCAAGAGGTATTACAGATTTAATATCTACTCCAACTGGTGTATCCTCAGGCATTATCATAAGTCCAATTACTGGTTCATCTCCAGCTATTCCGAGTTCCTCTTCTGAGCAAAACATCCCCTGGGATACTATCCCTCTTAATTTACCTTTTTTAATCTTTAGTCCTCCATGTAATGTAGCGCCATGTAATGCCACAGGAACGATGTCCTGTTCTTTCATATTGGTAGCTGCGGTTACTATTTGTATCTCTTCGCTCTTAATATCTACAGCACATATAACTAACTTTTCTGCATCAGGATGTCTTTCTATTTTTGTTATCTTTCCTGTAACTACATTTGTAATTTCAGCTCCTGTGAGAATTACCTCTTCTACGTGTGAGCCTGATAGATTTAA
>DAMAVY010000048.1:0-10789 GCA_032077725.1 Clostridium sp.
TATCAATCTCCTCCTGTAGATGTTCCATTTCCGTTGTGGCACTATAATACCACCTGTGTCCGTCGAAAATACGAATCATAGCACCTTCTTCATTGCTAACTTTGTTTTGCTTTAGTTCAAAATTCTCCAAGGCAATTTTAGTTTTAATGACTTTTTCAATTCTCACATCTGTATATAAGTTTTTAGGAAATTGGTACATCATTCTACACCTCACTTAAATAATATAATTTCTTGCCTAAATAAACCATTTCTTAATATTTAATATTTAATATTTGTTGTGTTTTATGGTTTTTCTATATTTTATTTTAATACTATAATATACCATATATTACAATATTAAAAGTATATGTATTATTTTTATATTATTCACCTTTTTTCTTGGTTTTATGAAGCACAAAAACATTCCCCGTAATACATACAGATTTTATTATATTATCTATCCATACTACCTTAAAATAAGTTGAAAGCTTACCCAGAAAATAAAAAAGATATCTAAGTTAACAATATCATATACATGAACTCCCTTTCGGAAAGCTATGCATAAGTATATTTTTAATCTAGATATCTAAAAAACTCTATGAAATATTTTACTTAGGTGTTGCTCTGGTATCCCTGTTCTATTACTATTCTATAGATTTACACAATACTTTTCTTCAAGTTTTATTGGGTAATAGGATCTTTTTGCTTTTCTCAGTCCTTCAATACCCAAATCCTGTTCCCTATTAATATAATCAACCTTATTTAAATACCTTTCAACAAAGGTTTTGTTTATAAAGGAATATATTCCATTAATATCTTTTCTTCCTTTTTCAAAATGAACTATAGCCATATTTTCATTTGCAATTTCACCAATAGTAAACGCAGATATTATATTATCAACGTAAACTGCCATACCTTCTAAGTCAAGTTCACCAACATTATGTAAGACTTCTTTAATACCTTCAAACTCATAAGTTACATATTTATCCTCAGCATAATTCTCATCACGCCACTGCTCGGCTAGATTAATACAATCTTCCACTACACCAGAATCTGAAATATCCTTTATGCTATAATTAAAGTTTTTTATAAAATAATTATAATGATTTTTTTTGCCGTGAAGCTTCTTACCAGATAAACTAGCTAGCTTCTCTTTAGAATATATATAATCAAAGTTATCAATGTCTTCTTCAATGTGAGCTTCATCACCATATATATCCACAAAATCTTCTATAAAGGAATTTTCCACATCTTTAAATAGATACTCCATATTATTTTCCTTTTTATATTTTTTTAGTTCTTCAACTAGTTCTTTTAAAGTTGCTTTATTATACCCTATTGGTTGCATAAAGTGATAATTTTCTTCAAAGTCTTTCTTTTTTATTATAAGTACACCCTCTGAAATAGCAAATTTAATATCACAAGCTTTTCTCCATACAAGCAAAGTAGTAAAAGAATATTCACAAGTATTAAACTTGCAGTCCTTTAAGTACTTATCTAGGACAGGTTTATCTTTAATGGTTAACTTTTTAAACCTTAACATAAGCATTCTCCTTATAAAACAAACGTTTTTGGATTACTTTAAAACATTTAGTATATTATTGTCCCATTCATTACGTAAAATACCGTAGAGATACATATCATATCTTCTTCCATCTCTATTTATAAATTCTCTATAGGTTCCTTCTTTATTAAAGCCTAGTTTTTCATATAGGGCTATAGCTGGCTTGTTATAGGCTAACACATTTAATTGAATTCTATGAAGGTTTAGTTCTCGAAATCCAAATTCTAAAGTAAGGGCTAAAGCTTCTTTACCTACTCCCTTTCCTCTAAAGTTATTGTCACCTATCCCAACGTATATGACCGCTGTTCCATTGTTCCATAGTATATTTTCAAATCCTGTAACGCCTATAAATTTATCTTCCGTTATAGTTTTTACAGCAAATATATAACTATCACTTGATTTTCTCGTCTCTTCTATCATTTCTCGTAATTGACCTTCTGATTTAGGAAATGCCGAAACAACATCATAAAGTCTAAGAAAGCCTGTGTCATTATACCATGTTTCAAATGTAGACAAGTATTCATCCTTAAAAGATGATAATCTAACATTTTCTCCTACAAGTAATCTGTTTATAAACATAAAGTTACCACTCCTTAATAGGCTACTAATACGTTAATTTCATTTTTAGTTTCTTCTTTAATTTTTAATCACTATTTAATAATTATTATAGCTTTTCAGTGTAAATAATGCCAGTATTATCGTTTTGAGAAAAATCAACTAATATTGCAAACTTCTTTATTATTTATAACCTTTTTATTAGCTAGATTTACCTATAATAAAGTGCCAGTCCTTGTATAAGTGATAATTTAAAAATCACTTACCTCGGGACTGGCACCTATACCTGCTAATTATTTTTCATTAAATATTGTTTATTTACATTTTCACTTATTGTTACCAAGATTTTAAAAATTATATCTACTACTTTTAACATTAAGATTTTTTGATTACATCAGCTTCACAAAATATTACTGCAATCCACCAATAAATGCATAAATGATTCCTATATTTATAAAATCAATAAATAAGGTTCCCACTATAGGCACTACAAAATATGGCAACTTAGAATATTCATATTCTTGTGATACTGCATCCATATTTGCCATAGCATTTGATGTAGATCCCATTCCAAATCCTATTAATCCTGCAGAAATCATTGCAGCATCATAATTTTTTCCCATAAGAGGGAAACATATATATTTTGCAAATAAATATGCCATAATAATTTGACAGGCTAATAAAATAAACATTGGAGTAGCAAGTTGTACTGCTTGCCAAAGCTGTAAAGTCATAAGGGCAATACCCAAAAATACATTTCTCGCTGCATCCCCTACTACTGTTACTTCTTCCACAGGTGTTTTAGGTAAGATCTTACTGTCAGATAAATTTCTAAATACTGCTGCTACAAGCATTGCTCCTATGTAAGCCGGGAAACTAACCCCCTCTATGTATTGACCAACAAAGTTATTTATGAAGCTAGTAATATATGTACCAATCCCCATGCAAATTAAAATTATGAAAATCGCCATACTAACTGTGTTAGTATTCAGTATTTTTTCTTTTGTTTCAATTACACTTAGGTCAATGTTATCATAATTAATTTTTTTCTCTTCTCTCTTATTGAACAAATTATATTTTTTTATTAATTTTGTTGCAACCGGTCCACCCATTATTGAACCAGCAACCATTCCAATGGTTGCAGCTGTTAATCCAACAGTCATTGCCTGTGGATATCCTAGTGCTTCTATGCTTGGAGCAACTGCAGCAGATGTTCCAAGACCTCCTGTAAGTGCTGGTGATGCAGTAATCAATGCTAGAAGTGGATCAATTCCTACTAATTTAGATAATCCAATTGCTAAAACATTTTGTGACAAAGCAAAAACTATAGCTATCCCTAAAAATATTACTACTTTTTTACCACCAATTTTCAACATTTTAAAACTAGCATCAAAACCTATTGTACAAAAATACATTGTTTGAAAAAATATTCTTAGAGTTTCATCAAATTCAAAGAAAGCAACGTTAGTCGCTCTAAGAACCCATGCAATTATAGAAAAAAAGAGTCCTCCAATAACTGGTGCAGGTATGCAATATTTTACAAATATATTGTACTTTTTTCTAATAGCTCCACCAAATAACAAAAGAATCACAGCTAATCCTGTAGTTTGAATCATGTCCATTTCAATAGTCATTTATTATCCCCCTGGCAAAAAATTTTGATAAATGCATTTTTTATGTATTTAATTATTCTTTATTTCAAATGAAATTCAATAATATATCCACACAAATCTTTATATTATGATAATAGTACCAAATATTTTTGCAGGATTCAATGTAAATTTATTCATTTTCTCTATGTTTTTTTATTAAAACGATTACATTTTGCAAGTACAAAAAATGCTCTTTCATTATACAGTTTTTGTATAAATTTATTAATTATACTAAATTTTTTTCAGAATATTTATTTCTAATATATTAATTTGTTATATATTGAATTGTTATCCAAAATGTAATAAACTAATGTTAATATATTATAAAATGTAATAGATTAATATTAATCTATTATAAAATCTATAATTATTTAGTTTTACATCAAGGAGGGTATTATGTCACAAAATACATTAAAAAAATCAGTAACATTCATTGAAGCTATTGCAATAGTGGTTGGTATGATAATAGGGTCTGGAATATTTCTAAAACCAGGTATTGTATTTAGCAATGCAGGTTCCCCTGTAAAGGGTATACTTGCTTGGGTAGTTGGAGGTATTATAACTCTAGCTTCTGCTCTTACCATTGCGGAGATAGCTTCTGCTATCCCAAAAACAGGTGGTTTATATGTTTATCTTGAAGAATTATATGGGGAAACTTGGGGATTTTTGTTAGGTTGGGTACAAACTGTAATATCATATCCTGCATCAGGAGCAGCACAAGCGATTGCGTTTTCTATTTTCGCTACATATTTTATTCCAATGGGTGATTTACAGCAAAAATTACTTGCAGTAGGAATCTTAGTATTTGTAATCGTTATGAATATAATTGCAACTAAATTTGGAGGAGTAATCCAAATCGTTGCAACAGTAGGTAAATTAATTCCTATAATTGCCATAATTGTATTTGGTTTATCTAGTGGCCAAGCTCATGACTTCCGTGCCATCACTGCTATGACTGGAGGAGCTGGCTTTGGAGCTGCAATACTAGGTACCTTATGGGCTTATGACGGTTGGATAGGCGTTACTAATATAGCAGGGGAACTTAAAAATCCTGCAAAGGAAATGCCTAAAGCAATTATAATTGGAGTTTCATCAGTTATAGTTATATATGCATTAGTAAGTACAGCTATGGTTAATGTACTTCCTGTTGAAGAGCTAGCTGCATCAGCAACACCAGCATCTGCTGTAGCAAGTAAACTTTTCGGAAATGGTGGTGCTACATTTATAACAGCAGGAATTATGGTGTCTGTATTTGGTGCCATGAATGGCTATCTATTAACAGGAGCTAGAGTACCACTAGCTATGGGACAAAGAAAACAATTGCCTTGCTCAGAACAACTCGGTAAATTACATAAAAGTTTTGGTACTCCTGCTAACGCATTAATTCTAGAAGCTGTACTAGCTATCATCTATATTATGTCAGGCTCATTCAATACCCTTACAGACTTATTGATATTTGTTTTGTGGATATTCTTTGTTATGGGTGTTTTTGGTATATTTATACTTAGGAAAAAAATGCCTCCAGAAAAAGGAAGATACAAAGTTCCTCTTTATCCATTAACTCCAATTATAGGAATAATAGGAGGCGGATATATATTATTTAGCACAATTTTATCTGAACCAGTGAATTCTATAATTGGAATTGGTATCACTCTTATAGGTCTTCCAGTATTTTATTATTTGAAAAAGAAGCAATAAACTAATTATAAATGAAGCCCATGTAAGCATTAATGTTTACATGGGCTTCATTTATTTTATTCATTAATAAGTTGAGAAAATATATAATATAATGGCTAATGGCCTAACATCTTAAAGCACAACTCCAAATATACGGTGTAAATTATCAAACTTTATGAATTAAAATTAACAATATTGGATAAGTTAAGTTAGGGAATAATTTGAGATTATAAAGGAGACTTTAATATGACTGTTGGCTCAAAGGTAAAACAAACATTGGCCACTCTAAAGGGCTGTGAAGCAACTTTAAAAATATACTCGTTGCAGGAACGCGATGAAAAAGCTAGGATTATTTTTAATGAAGCATTTCAAGAAATAAACAAAATTAATATAGATTTAGAAAAAAGAGTAGGCCGAATGGAGTTTGAAGAGCCCCAATATAAGGGCAACTAAGTGAGGTGGAATATGGTTACTTGGTTAATAATATTATTTAAATCAATTGTCTTATTTTTTATAACTTTGGTTTTATCAAGGTTTATAAAGAAAAAAAGTCTATCTAATACTACCACTTTTGATTTTATTTCTTACATAGTCATTGCTATTATAGTTGCTTTAATTTCATTAGGCATAATCAATAATATTTATTTTGGATTAATAACCTTGGCTATTTGGGTACTAATACCTATTATTTTAGATTACGCTTCAATGAAAAGCAAATGGATTTACAACATCATAAATGGTAAGGAAAGAGTATTAATTAAAGAAGGTAAAGTCATGGAAGATAACATATCCAAAGAAAGAATCACTGGACAAGAATTTCTTCAGATATTACGTTCTAAAAACGTATTTAGTTTAGCAGATGTAGAATTTGCTGTAATGGAACCTACCGGGGAAATAAATGTTAGTTTAAAAGCTGATAAAAAACCTGTTACCTCATATGATTTAGGGAAAAAAGTTGGATCCAAAGCTGAACCACAGACGGTTATTTTAGATGGAAATATTTTAAATGAAGGACTTACCAATATAGGATTAAATCAAAGTTGGCTTAGAACACAATTAGAAAACAAAGGCGTTGCACTTCATAATGTTTTTATAGGGCAAGTAGATTCTTCTGGAGATTTATATCTAGACCTTTTTGATGATATGATACAAGTTCCAAAAACACAGGTTAAAGAAATGCTATATGCTAGTATTCAAAAAAGCGAAGCAGATTTTATGTCCTTTTATTTAGAAACAGAAAATGAAGAAGCAAAAACTATGTACTTACAAAATGCCGAAAAGCTAAAAAATGTTATAGGAAAATTAGAACCATACTTATTACGTTAGAGGGTGAAATAAATGTCTAATATGAAAAAGAAAAAATTAACAAAAACTCAACTGCAATATGATGAATTGGTAAAAAGTATAGAACCCAAAAGACCTATTTTAAAAAATTGTATTAAAGCTTTTCTCGTAGGAGGTATCATATGTACCATCGGCCAAGGGTTACAATTATTTTTTATGACGTATTTTTATTTTGATGAAAAAGCAGCAGCTAGCCCCACAACAATAGTTTTAATCTTTGCTTCAGCTTTACTTACTGGGCTTGGAGTTTACGATCATCTTGGTCAATGGGCAGGAGCTGGCTCAGCAGTTCCAATTACAGGTTTTGCCAATTCTATAGCTTCTGCTGCAATTGAGCATAAGAGTGAAGGATTTGTACTTGGGATAGCGGGAAATATGTTCAGACTTGCAGGCGCAATTATTGTTTATGGAGTTTTTTCGGCATTTGTAGTTGCTACTATAAAAATTACGATAAAATGGCTGGGGGGATTGTAAATGCTTCAAGGACATCAATCATGGATTTTTAATTCTAAGCCTACAATATTAGCTTCAGCAGCAGTTGGTGGCCCTTTTGAAGCCAACGGTGCTTTAGCTAATGATTTTGATATACTTCATGAAGACTTATGGCTTGGACAAGATAGCTATGAAAAAGCAGAAAAAGCACTTCTCGAACATGCTTGTGAAAGAGCAATAAAAAAATCAAATATAAAAAAAGAAGATATAAACTTTTTTATAAGTGGTGACTTAATGAATCAGATTATTTCTAGTACCTTTACTGCACGAACTTTAGGAATACCTTTTTTAGGAGTTTTTGGTGCTTGCTCTAGTTCAATGGAGGGTTTATTACTAGCAGCTCAGCTCATAGATAATAAATCAGCAAAATATGTTTTAACTGCTGCTAGTAGTCATAATGCAGCTGCGGAAAAACAATTTAGATATCCTACAGAGTACGGTATACAAAAGCCACCTACTGCTCAATGGACTGTTACAGGAGCTGGAGCTGCAGTACTAGGCGCACAAGGAGATGGTCCTAAAGTAACCTCTGCCACCATAGGAAGAGTAATAGATATGGGAATTTCAGACCCAAATAATTTTGGAGCTGCTATGGCACCAGCTGCTGTAGATACAATTGAAACTCATTTTAGAGATTTCAATATTGATGCTTCCTATTATGATCTTATTGCTACTGGTGATTTAGGAAAAGTTGGACACGAAATTGCTAATAGTTTATTTAAAACTCATGGCATAGAAATGCCACCAGATATATTTACAGATTGTGGACTATTAATATATAAAAAAGATCAACCAGTTTTTTCAGGTGGTAGTGGCTGTGGCTGTTCTGCCACAGTAACTTATGGGCATTTGCTAAAACGTATGCGAAGAGGAGAATTAAAGAGAATATTAATAGTTGCAACAGGTGCATTAATGTCCCCTATCTCCTATCAACAAAAGGAAAGTATACCTAGTATTGCTCATGCTGTATCTATAGAAATGTGAAAAAGAAGGTGTGGGGCAATTATGGAAAAATTTATTTATGCATTTATAGTGGGCGGTTTAATTTGTGTCGTCGGTCAACTTATAATGGATATTTTTAAGATTACTCCTGCACATACAACTTGCACATTAGTTGTAATTGGAGCAATTTTAGGAGGATTTGGTTTATATGAACCTTTGGTAAAGTTTGCGGGTGCTGGTGCATTTTTACCTATAAGTAGCTTTGGAAATACACTTGTAACAGGGGCTTTGCTCGATGCTAAAGAATCAGGTTTTTTAGGTATATTTACCGGCATGCTAAAGACCGTAAGTTCAGGGATTTCTGCAGCAATAATATTTGGGTTTCTTGCTGCGCTTATATTCAAACCAAAAGGTTAATTATATGCGAAAAACACTGGGACTTCATTTGTCTTTATTTTACTTAAATATATTTGAAGGGAGGTGACAACAATGACTGTAGGTACTCAAATGCAAAAGGCAATTGCTGGAATACAAAGTGCTGCGGCTACAATGAAAACTTTTTCTCTAGAAACTGAAGATCAACAAGCAAAAAAAGATTTTCAGCAAATAGCTCAACAACTTGATTCTTCCCTAGAAGTATTAAAAGGAAGACAACAATATATTGAAGATCAAGAGCCTCAATATAAACAATAGTATTAATTTTTACGTATACAATAATAGAAAAAATAAAATAATAAATTTGCAAAAAAATTATTATATTATTTATGCACTCTGAATGAAAGAAAACTCATGATAATATGTCATGAGTTTTTACATTTTCTCAAGGCTGTAAATATTCATACTCTTTATAATCATCTTTTACACTGTCGGCTTAATTTTTATTTTTTTTACTCCTTTATAAATCCAATACACCACAATTATACCTATCACATAGAAAACATTTATTGATGCAATAACTACATCCTTTAGCAGTATTGATATCAATACTAAAAATATATTAAATATAGCAAAACTACAACCAAAAATAAAATTTTCAAGCTTTGAATGGCGTTTTTTTGAAAGCTCAAAGCTATTTTTACATATATAATTTACGAGTAAACTAGCTACAGCAACAATTATTAATACTCCCATTAACCAACCTGCTTTAAACTCATAACCTAAATATAAATTTCCTTTTACCATCCTAGGCAAATATGAAAAAACAAAATCTATAGTAAGCAATATACAAAATCCTTCTATCAATATATCTAAATACTCTTTTACTTTTTTCAAAATTGATCTTTTGGGATTTACTGCTGATATTATATTATCAGCAAATTTTTTAAAATTCTCACCAATCATGCTTTCCACAGACTTACCTTCTTCTTGCCAATCTAAAAACATCCTGAGTATGTCACTAATAATTTCTTCTTGATCTTCTTCACCTATATCACTTACCCTCAAATAACAAACTATATCTGTAAATATCAAATCGTTTTCTGTAGATAACTTTTTACTTAATTCATAATTTTCTTTTCTACTTATTTCTGTGCTATTCATCGATCTTTCCCCCATAATCCTCAAAAATTCTATCAATGCTATCCCTAAGTTCTCGCCAACTATCATAGAAATTCTTTAATTCAGCTTTACCTAAACTAGAAAGTCTATAATATTTCCTTTTTGGCCCAAAGGCTGATTCTTTTTTCTCTGAATCCACAAAACCATTTTTTTCAAGCCTTAGAAGTAAAGGATATATGGTGCCTTCACTAACCTCATTAAGACCATATTTTTTTAATCTTTCTGCAATTTCGTAACCATAAACTTCTTCATCGCTTATAACTTTAAGAATGCAGCCCTCCAAAGTTCCTCTATAAAATTGTGATTTATCTCCCAAAGTTTTAACGCCTCCATTAGCTATCTTGTAGTACAAGTTACCTTAACTATATTGTACTACAAGATAGTATGGGTGTAAAGTAAAATTGTTACATTTTGTGTATTATGGAATGATAAAACATAATAAAAAGCGTTGGTAGATAACAATCTAAATTATATCTCCCAACGCATAATACATTTCACATCTATTAATGATATATATTTAAAATCTTTTATTATAAACTTAGCTCATCTACAACCTTTTTACCCTCAATATTATTAGGATTTAATTCAATAGATTTTTTATAACTTTCTAAGGCTAGTTTTTTATTCTTCTTAAGCAAATACATTTCGCCTAGGCTATCATATAGATTAGCTGATGCTGGGAATATTTCAATTGATAACTTAAGTACCTCAATTGCCTCACTTATTCTTTTTCTTCCCAGCAGTTTATAAGCAATAATATTAAACTCATCTTCATGAACCAGATATTTTTCAATGGAATTTTCTTTTATTGCATTGTATTCCTGTAAGGCAATTTCAGAATTATTGTTAAACATTATTCTTACTATATGGCTTGCAAGTGATTTCTTTATATAATCAACTTCTTCCCCTAAAAGTATGTCTAAAATACTTGTACATAAAATTTTAGCTCCAATGTAATCTGCATTAACCATAGCAACAACTGCAATGCCACGCTCAGGTAATAATATTAACTCACTTCTAAAGCCTG
>DAMAVY010000048.1:10799-12289 GCA_032077725.1 Clostridium sp.
TGTATCTCCACCACTATGAGACTCAACTTTATTCCCTCTATATTCACCTGAAAACCATGCTAGACCTACTTCTGAAGCATAACCACCCCAATCTGTAGATGCATTTTTCGTCCAAAGTTCTGTATAGCTGTTAGCTTCTAATATCTTCCCTTCTCCAAATCTTCCGTCCTTCATATTAGCAATAGCATAGTTACACATTTCAACTACATTAGAATACAGTGTAGAGCTTGGACCATGTGCACGATTATAAGGAAAAATTTCACTAACCGTAGCACCATATCCATTTTTTATATCTAAGATATGTGGACTAGTAAGTAAGTCCTTTGAAACTAATGGTTTATAGAAATTACTTTCTTCCATCTCAAGAACATTTAGAATATTTTCTTTCATATAGTTCTCAAAAGATACACCTGACACTTTCGCTATAACATCTCCTAGTATTTCAAAAGCAATATTACTGTAAGCAAATTTTTCTCCTGGTTCCCACATAAGTTCTCTGTTACTAATGCTTCTAACATATCTTTCTAAAGCTTCTTCATCATATTGTGCCTTATCCCATTCGTAGTCATCTTCATCTGGCATACCTGATATATGACTTAGTAGTTGCCTTATTGTTATCTTTTTATATCTATCATCCCTTAGCTTAAAGTAAGGCAAATACTTTATCAAGCATTCATCTAAATTAATTTTACCTTGTTCAACCAATTGCATTATTCCTGTAGCAACAAAAGTTTTTGATACTGATGCCATGTGGAAAAGTGAATTCTCATCAACGAGTTCCTTTGTCTCTATATTATTAACCCCAAAGCCCTTGGTATAAAGAACTTCGTTATTATATACCACCCCTACTGATAATCCAGGTACAAATTCCATGGCAACATAGTCATTAATTACTCTATCTAAATCTTTTAGTATTTTTTCTTTAATCTCCATAATACTCTCTCCTTTTAAATGTATTTATAATATTTACGCTCCTCTTAAAATCAAGGTTTTGTTTATTATGTATTTAACAGAACAAAGAAACTGTAAAAAGTTACACAATTCTTACAGCATAAAAAAATCAATTTTCAATTTAGAAAATTAATTACCAAGCAGCTATTACCATCTCATCGAACCTCCTTATTATTCTAATACAATTGTATACAATATATCAAAATATATCAATAACAAATAATTATTTACTATATTATATTTTATTCTCTTGAAAATTATTTTTATACTCATAAGTAAGAATCGCACTGACAATAATGACATGATAAAAATAAAGTTCCCTCAAACCTTAAGTTTGAGGGAACCTAACCATATTATATTTTAAAAAATTGACTATGCATAAACCTAAATTTTCTATAAGAAATCTCTGCCTAAAAAAGCAGCTCTAAATCTATAAGTTTTCTAGCTTCTTAACAGTATCTATATCTTAAATTTCAGTACCATTTCATTAAGTTGCTCTGCAAGTTCTGCTTGTTTTTGTGACGTTAATGCAACTTCTG
>DAMAVY010000049.1:0-12159 GCA_032077725.1 Clostridium sp.
TTCATAACTTCTAAATATGGCATATATATTGTCTTAATCTTTTCTGCCAATAATGCTGACCCTATAGCTATACATATATGACTTTTACCTGAACCACTTTGTCCTAATATCCCAAATCCATTTTCAGGTGTTTTTCTTATTCTAGAAAACTCTTTTATATAATTAACTGCTTTAAGTTTTAAACTTGATGTTAACGGGTCAATTGGAGTATATTCATTAAGCTTTTTAACCTCTTCAGGTTTAACTCCAAAGTTAATCCACATGTTTTTAACTATTTCCATTTCAATACAATCACATCTTTTATAACCATTAGGTCCTTCAATCCATAAAGTATCTTTACACTTATCGCATTTATACTTAGAAGTTACAGTCGACATCTCTGGTTTCTCCATCTGCTGTTTCAAATTTTGAGAAGTCGTATTCTGTGCTAGTATCTTTTGAATTGTTTCCCCTATTGCTACCAGTTCCATTATTAGCCTCCTCGTTTGAGTTAGTATCAGTACCTCCTGCTCTCCGTTTTTCTAATATTCCTTTTAGATAGCTATAGCTACGTTTTCCATTACCGTCAGCTATCTCTGCTGCTCTAGCAACTTCAAACGCTGAATAAATCTCTATGTCTGCTGCTATCTTCTCCATGGTCAGTGGAGACATTATAAAATTACATTTATCTAAGAACTTGAAAACATCCATATTACTTTTAATTTTTTCACTTAAAAGACTACTACTAGTATTAGTGTTTGGATTATGGATTATGGATTTAGGATTTTGGATTATGGATTTTGGATTATGGTTATGTCCACCTGTCGTACCACGTGTCGTTGACGTATCGTCTAACGTATCGTCCTCTTCATTTTCACGTATCGGTGACGTATCGTGTGACGTATCGTAGTAATCCTCTATAAACTGCCTAATCAAAGGCTTTTGAACATGTCCTATCAACTCTCTAATAAACTCTTTGTTTTCAACAAAGGACAAGTCTTTTTTTATACAATCAAACATTGGTTTTCCACCTTTGTTGAGGTTATATTTACCATAATTTCTAATACAAATTTCCCTAGTTTTTTCATTGTAAAGTATCAATTTATGATGTTTTACAAATCTATCCATCAAGCTGTTTACTGACTCTATGGAATATCCAATATCAAAAGATATTTGTTTTTTAGTTATTTTGTAAATTCCTATCATATTTGTTTTAGGATTTGTTAGTAAATATAAGTAAAAATATTTATCCTCTGGTGTCATTTCTTCTATAACTTTTGGGTCTTCCCAAAATTCTGTATATACTAGTCTGAAAGGCATTTAATTTACCTCCTTAGTTAGTAACATTTTTATCGAAATTGCATATACTAATAGTAGATTAATTATTAAAGCACATAGTATATGTGTGATATAATTATGGTGATAGAGCCTTTGGCGAGACTCTATCAAGTTTAAATTTACCTAAATATTTTTAGAGTGGACCCTTTGGCGAGGGTCTTCTTTAGTTAACAAATGGCGTACCTTCAAATGATTCTTGTTGTCCTCCTCCACTTTCGTTAGTTTGTGAATTATTATTTTCACTATATTCAACATCTATTGCATCTGTTCGTGCATCCACATAATCAACATTGCTACTATTTATTTCTCCACCATTAGCTACATCATCCTTGATCACTGCCTGGTCTGTTTCTAAAGCCTTTTGCATTTCTATACTTAGAATTCCGTACTTACTCAATAAAAGTTTTAAAACTGTTTTAGTGGCCATAGAATGAAAATCTGTATTCCAAAGGCTGTTATCTTTCGCCCACTGATTTTTACTCTTATAACTTTGACTGTACTTCTTACCATGTGCTTGCAATTCTTTAGTAGCCATATAGAGATATTTTTCAAATCCATTCAACAATTTGAAGTATGCTATATATCCAACTACTGTAGAGTTTTCATCAGGAGTAAAATCATTATTAAATTCAATTTCACCAGTGATTCTGTTATATCTCTCAATTTCTCCCTCATAAACTTCGCTTGATGATATTGTCTTATACTGACCACTTCTCATAGCTAACTGTATAAATCCCTTATATCCCATTTGAAACTGAGCTACCTTGCCTTTATTCTTATCGTTATATGGCACTATATAAGCAAATCCTAGGTTTTGGTCTATAGGCAAATCCAATGTTGCAGCTACTACTGCACTACTAACTATTGAATTTGGTTCACATCCATTCAGTGATGGACTACTTGATATATTTATAATGCTTGACATAAATCCTGCTGCTTTTTTCCCAAGTATCTCTTCAAATCTCTTTTTATAGTTAACATTTGCTAATAAGCCTTTTACTGTAGCTTGATGTTGCCCTACCGCTGTACTTTGTTGCTTTTGATTAATTAATCCTTCGTTTACATTTGCCATGACTATTCCTCCTTATTTAATTACTGATATTTTTAAACTTACATATTCTGTTTGCCCTTTAAGTATTTCAGAATAAGTTTTAGGGTATTTTTCTTTTAATAATTTTGTATCAAGACTATCCTTCTTCACTGTCCACCTAGATATCTTATAGTTTCCATCCGTGCCCTTTTTACTATCTTGAAGGTCTAAGTAGATAAGTTGCTTTAGTTGTTCTTTCTCTTTCTCTAGTGCCTTTATATGCTCATTTAAATCGCTGTACTGAGATAACTTTCCTCCACTAACATTCGTTTCTATATCATTGTCCAAAGCTTGTTTATACAATATCTCTTTAGTTTCTATTTCTAAACCTGTAGGCTCTGGTGGCATTTTTGGGATTATATTATTCTCCCAAAAGTTTTTCCCTACTGCTTTTAATGCTGCTATATCTCCATCATTTCTAGGTACTACTTTCCACTTAATTTCTTTTCCTAGCATGTATATAATTAAGAAGTTTTTAAGTCCTGTAACTCCCATATACCACTGACACTGCAAGTAATAACTATCCGGTATTTCTTCCCCTAACCACATCTTTTTAAGGAACTCTGAACCAGTTTTTATCTCAAGTCCAAATAACTCATTTGCTTCAATACTCCAATACTCCCCAGTGTCTCTATTTTCTCTGTACTTCCATTCTTTAGATAAGGCTCCAATACCATCAATATTTGCTGAAAAATAAGGTATTTCTTTATCAATCATCATGTATGGATATTCATAGGTCTTAAGTTCAATCCCTATCTCTTTCTCAAAATCTTCTTGTACCCATTCTCTTATAAGTGGTTCCATTCTATTTCCAAATACGGTATGGATATTACCTTTGAACTTTTCCACTAAGTCTAGTTTGTCATTGAATACTGTTAATGCTGAACTGTACTTGTTAAATCCTGCTATAGAACCAATCTCAGAGCCACCAATTGTAGTTGACCTTTGTTTATGCCATTGTTCCCTCTCTTTTGAATCTTCTCTAGTATCAAAAACAACTTTTGCTGATTTAAACAAATCTTGATTTTCAATGAATTTTACTTTACCTTCACCCGTTATTTTTAGTTCCATTAATTAATTACCTCCTAAGCTTTTTACATAGTCTAAAGCTTTTTCGATGCGTTTCTCAGCATCAATGTCAAATTTAAAACTTATGCTATCAAAGTAAGGTGCTATGCCATTGCTAAAGTGATTTACTGAAATACCGAACCTTGTTATTGATACGAATATATCCTCTGTTTCTAGTGCTAATTCAGTCAATTTCATGCACATAGCTTTTATATATCCATTCATTTTTCTAGCTCACCTCACCTATTTTTTCAACTTCAATTTCTCCAGTAATAGTTTCAGCAACTTCTGTAACAAAGTATTGATAATCATCTTGGGACATTTCTTTTAACAATTTATCTTGTGATTCTTTATCCAAGCATTCAAAACGATCTAGACAAATAACTTTCAATTCTCCACACTGAGCTTTAGAAACTTTTATAGCCAGTTCTAGCTTTTCTCCATCTGATAAACCTTCTATCAATGTTTCATTAATTCTCACTCTACCGTCTGCATCTACACTTATACCTTCTATTGGCATCTTTGCAGTTAATAAAAGTTCTCCTGGAACGTTTCTAGCCTTTTCTATCCGTGTAGTCAGTAAATCTGAATACTGTACTTTAGGCGTTAATTGATTATCTTTAATTTCAGATATCCTATCCCAATCTCTTAAGTAACTAACCATTTCTTGAATATAATTTGCTTTTTCTTGTAGTGGTTCAACATCTACTTCTTTATGAGTTTCTAAATACTCTGCTGCTTTACCTATTCTTACTTTTTCAGTTTCAATTCGTGCATTAACTTTTTCATCAATAGTAGTTTTTTCAACTTTTTCTTTTTCTGAAAGTCCAAGTAATTTTTGCTCATTAAGCGATATTTTATTTTCATGGATTACAATCAACTCTTTTTGTTCCTCTGCTTCTGAAAGTACCTCTTTTTTCTTTAATACTTTTTTATCTGAATACCTTTGACGTAATTTTTGGTACTCAGCTTCAAGTTCGTTGTCTAGCTTAGATAATTCTATATTTACCTTTTCATTGGCAGTGTTAATGAAGGAGTTAGCTTTTTCTATCTTAGATTTTGATAACTCTACAATATCCTTAATATCCTCTGCTTCATTCTTATACTTAAGTTCTACTCTAGTTTTTTCTGACTCTGCCTTAGCTTTAATATTTTCTACTATAGAGTTGTAATTATCTTGAAGAGATTTAGCATTTGCAATCCATTTATTTATGTCCTGAGCTTCTTTAACTTTGTTATAATACTCCTGGACATTTTTATCTTTCCATTCATCACCGTCATATTCCGGTGGCAAATCATCTTTTATTGATTTAATCCTAGCTTCTAGTTCCTTAATCTCTCTGTTAACTTCTGCTCTGTCGTTATAGTACTTAGTTTCTATAGCTTTTAAAATAATAAGTATGTGCTCTGTATAGTCTATATTGTCAGTTAACTCACCAAACCAATTAGTGATATCTTCTTTGCTCCATCCTATCTCTAACATGCCTAAGAGTGATTTTGTTTGTTCTTTAGTACTAAGATTTACCCAGTCAAGTGGTCTGAAAATATTACCATTTACTAGATCTCTTAAAAACTTTTCCGTAGAAGGTACTCCCTCATCATTTCTTCTAACCTTCAGATAGTCAGCTTTTTCATTTCTTATCATTCGGTTTACTTCCAAGCCATCATCCAATTCAACGTACAATGCAGCTTCATTTACCCCATGTCTAACTACTTCACTTCTTCTGTTCTTGTTTAAAAAGGTTTTTTCAAGTGCTTCTATGATGGAAGTTTTACCTTTTCCATTAGGTCCCCTAAAGATATTTACCTTTGCTGCTTTTATTTCCTGCTCTTCAATTCCTAAAAAATTTGCTATTTTAAGTAGCGATATTTTACTCATAATTTACCTCCATTGATTTTATATTTTTCAAACTCCCTAGTAGATAATACAAGCTATAGCTAGTAACGCTCCAAATGTAATTACCATAGCAGCTAAGCTTCTAATACTCTCTAGTAATTCATATTTAAATCTTTTATTACATCCTTTACACGTTTGACATCTTTTCATTTAAATTCCATCCCCCACATAATAATTTTTTTTTAATGTAACCTTCCACTATAAAATCCATAATATATATTAGACACTCATGCATTTTTTATAAATTAACTTTTTTATAAAAGGCATTACTGCCCTTTAGATATATTAGCTACCAAATTGATTATTTAATGTAATAACTTTTGATGCTTCTGAAAGTATTCCACCTAGTATATTTTTAAGCTTTTCATTTTCCTTTTGAACTTTTTCTAATTCTGTTGTTAATCTACTTCTCTCTAGTGGAGAAAACTTTTCTATTGTCGTTCCTTCAAGCTGTTGTATATAATCAAGAGAGAATCTAATAATTGGTATACCTTTTACTGGTTGCAATATTCCATCTGTTCTATATTCAGTTATTGTCTTTACTGTTACTCCCCATCTCTCCGCTAACTCCTGTTGAGTTAATACTGTTTTCATCTTTTCCCCTCCAAAGTTCTTCTATTATAAGATCATTTGGTGTAACTCTTAGTGCCTTACACAACTTACAAACTACTTCTATTCCTGGATTTTCGTATTTCCCACTTTCTAACTCCGATATATAACTTCTTGTTATACCGCTTTTATAACTTAATTGTGATATAGATAACCTCTGTTGTTTTCTAATTTCTTGTGTTTTTAGTACTTCCATAATTTTAATTTCCTCCTTCGTTAGCTCCATTGTACAATTTATTAAATTTTCAATTTGCTAATTTAACTAGTAAAAAAAATTTCATCGACTGATTTCCCAAGAATTTCAGCTATCTTTTTTGCTTCGGTAAGCGTAAAATCAAACTTACCACTCATTTTCAAACTTAACGTAGATGCATTCATTCCAATGTCTTTAGCTAGTTTACCTTGTGTACAACCCTTTTCTGCCATAATACCTTTTAGTCTTTTGTACAAATCATCACCTCCTTTAGATTTTCGTTTTGCTAATTTCTATATCCTTATTATAAATTAGCAATTTGAAAATTGCAATAGCTTTTTTGAAATTTCTAAAAATAATTTTCATTTTGCTAATTATTTATTTATTATTTCTAAATCGGATATAATTATACTATATGATTTTTCCCAAATTATTTTTTTTGTTGGAGGTGATACATATGAGTGAAAGCAAAGTTGGACAAAGATTACGATATTTAAGAGAATGTAATAACATTATGAGTAAGGATCTAGCAAAAATATTAAATGTAGAACCAGCAACTTTGACAAATTGGGAAAAAGGGAATAGATTTCCTAAGGATGAAGTATTGATGAAAATTTGTGACTACTTTGATTGCAGCATGGATTATCTCTTTGGAAGAACAGATAACCCTAATATAAAAATACTTCAAACAGATTATAAAGGTCATGAAGTTGAAGTTGCAGTCGATAAAAACTTTACTGGTGGTTTAACTGCTGAAGAATTCGAAAAATTACTAACTGAATTAAAAGAACACTATATTGATGTAGATAAAATAATGGAAAAAATAAAAGATACAAAATAAACACAATAGAAATAATGGCTAAAGATTATAAAAATCTTTAGCCATTATTTTTTTAAACAATTTTTATAAATAATAATGCTTTTTAATAAATTGCGAATTTTATCCTATAATAATTATATAAAGTAATTTTTGTCGATTATAGTAGCAATGTTCGGTATACCGACAATTACATATTATAGATAATTATGTAATAATGTATATAATATCCAATTAATATATTTATTGAATATTGTAGATTATAATGTTAAAATAATGTAAAGAACAAGTGTTCTTGTATTTGAGGGGGTATTTTAATGAGTATAAAATTAGAGGATGCCATTACAATAAAACTTGATGGACAAGTTGTATATGATAAAAAACTCAACTGTACACCGATTGGGGAAGATATTTCCGACTATCCTTTCGTCATAAATTGTGAAAAAATGAATGTGGAGGTGGTTGAATGCAATACAGCATTAACTATAGAGAAAAAGATGGTGGTATACAAGTAATAGTACAATATAAAGATAAAAATGGTAAATGGAGACAAAAGAGTAAACAAGGTATAAAAAAGAAATCTCTCGCCAAAATTGAAGCCGATAAAATATTGGACCAAATAAAAGATACCTATGATTATTTTGACAATAACAGTACCATTAATGATTTTAAAAATATTTATTTGGATTTTATTAAACTCAACCGTGCTTATAACACTTATGTGTCTAAAGTAAATGCACTGAGCCATTTTGAAGGTTTGCTCAAAATTAAATTTGATGATTTAAAAGTATGCAATATTCAAAGCTGCATAAATACAATGATATCAGATGGACTTAATACTTCTACAGTAAAAGTTTATATAAATGCTTTTTTTATATTTCTTAAGTGGACATGTAGCCAATATCATCTTAAAATTTTCGATACATCCAGTATTAGTTTGTCTAAATTTAAATCACATAGCAGCAAAATTGCACTGGAAGATTCAGAATTACAAGAGGTACTAAATTACTTTTCGACATATCCTGATAGAGATTTTTATATTGCGGTTTTATTTGGTAGTAAAGCTGGGCTTAGAGTTGGAGAATCCATGGGGTTAATAGAATCAGATTTGGATTTTGAAAATGAATATATTTATATAAATCGTCAGTGGAAATTTTTAGATAGCGGATTGTATGGATTCGGTGAACCTAAAAGTTGTAATTCATACAGAAAAATCCCTATGTCGAATTTGATTAAAACAGAAATGCTAAAATTAAAAGAAAATGGTTATATTAGACCCGGAGAGAGAATAATAAAAAATGTGAACACTGCAAATTTTGCAACAGCTCTAAACTATCATCTTAAAAAAAATTTTGGTATAACTACACATGAATTAAGACACACTTTTGCTACTAACCTTTTAAAGAAAAAACTTGATCCAAAAACAACTGCACAAATATTAGGTCATACTGTAAATGAGTTATTAAACACTTATAGTCATGTAACTGATGAAATGCTTAATAACGCTAAGAATATAATAAATAAAATGTAAGGAAACTTTTTATTTAGTTTTCTTACATTTTTTTAATCGTAATTATGACGTTTCTATGACGAATATCTTTAAAACCTCTTGAAACACAGTAAAATCAATACAACTTTAATTATACATGATAATTAAAAACAGTACATCCATAATTATATCTATTTAATTAAATTACACCGGTGATTGTTAAATTAATTTTTACTAGTAAATTAATTTCATATATACTTATAGGCTTTCTAGTTTCATGATCATAAAGAACTCTTAATACAGGTCTATCTGGAAAACCTTTATTCTGTCTTACTACATATCCCTCAACACCATTAGACAGTTTCACACAGCTACCTAATGAATATACAGAGAATGTGTCTTTAAACGTCTGGACTAAATTTTCATCAAATTGTGTACCTGACCCTGAAAGTATAAGTTCATAGGCTTCATTAGGTTGAAACTTTTTTCTATAACTTCTGTTATTAGAGATTGCATCATATACATCACATATTCCTACAATTTTACCAAATTTGCAAATTTGATTTCCTTTCAAACCATAAGGATATCCTTTGCCATTAATCTTTTCATGATGTTGTTCTACCCCCTGAATTGCATCCGTTGGAAATTTGAAATTTTTGTATAAAAGTTCACCTCCATAAATAGGGTGTTTCTTCATAATTTCAAATTCTTCATCTGTAAGCTTACCACATTTATTAATTATCGTAGCAGGTACCTTTATCTTTCCTACGTCATGAAGCATTCCACATATTCCCAATTCTCTTATGTGCCACTTCTTCATCCCAAGACTAATTCCAAAGAATACTGACATAATTCCTGTATTAATGCTATGTAAAAAAGTATAATTATCATGAGTTCTTACATCACACAAACATTTATTTACATCTTCAATATCCATAATATAATTTACTAATTGATCAATATTAATTAAATGTTCATCACTAATAGTATTAGACGAATTTCCAACATTCTTAGTTATTGTCTTTAAGCTTTTCATTGCGGATTGTTTTAATGTTGCTAGCTGTTCATCTACTATATCTAAATCATCTAACAATTCATCCTCAATATAAACATAGAAAACATCTAGTTCAATAAGTCTTTTTATATATGTACTGTTAAGTTTCATTCCAGCTCTAAGCAATATTCTTCCATCTTCTCCGTATACATGTTTTCCTAAAATATCATCATCTTTAACTCTATGTATATATTCTAACCTCATGGTTCCCCCTAAAATTTGTAACATTAAATATTACTTAAAATAATATATTTTCATAAATGTTACTCTTGTTACTTTGAATTCACATAAAAAGTATTTCCTTCAATATTTATATTCGTAGTCTTTAATCTTTTCTTTAATATTATTCGTAATCATTAATCTTTCCTTCAATATCTTGAAATACTTTTTTTATATTTTCTTCTATAACTTCACATATAGCCATCAATTTATCATTAAATTTTTTATAATCATCATCGTAATTAAAAGTTAGGATCCATGTAGGATTAAATTCTTCATCATAGGATTCTATAGATGTAACTAAACCCTTAAATGCATCTTCGTTAAACAAATCATATATAGCTGTGAACTCCCAATCCTCTACCTCTTTATTGGTATCAAAGTACAAATTAACCTTTTCTCCATCATAAAAGAATTTGGTTATATACTCTGCTCCCTTATCAATTTCATAGCTACCGAGTTCTTTTATAAAAAAATTTGTTTCTTTTTCTCGTTCCATTAATACAATAGCAGAAAAATCCATAAAAATAATTCCTCCTAAATCTTTGTAATTTATTTACATATTTTTAATTTTATGTTATAGTTATTTATATATTTTTCTAAGGGGTGATTGAAAAATGAGGTATAGAAAAAAAGTTAATAAACTTAAATCACTTATAAGTGTTACTTTAGTTTTTATATTAATAATTTATATATTTTCATTTAGATTTTCTAGCATGAAATATAAAAACGTAGATTATGCAATAGAAAAATATATGACTTCCGGTTTATTTAATGATTACAGACTTTATTCCATGAAAAATTATAAGATTAAATTTTCCGATGGAATATCATGCATAGCAGAAGTAGATGGTATAGAAGACAAACGTCCTTACAAAACCGTAAAGTACAACATTCATTTAAAAAAGAATAAATCTGGTATATGGAAGTTATCAGAAATCAATGAAATGCATTGATAACCCCTTATAATACTTCACTTAATTACCACATTGCTTTAGTATACCTTAACAAATCCAATTATACAATTACATATAATAATCTTCTTAAGATAATATTTATATTATCCCAAGAAGATTATTTATATTTTACTTATTTAATTTCTTCTAATACATTTATTAAGAAACCATACATTCTATCTATAGAAGAAATGCTAGCCTTCTCATTTGGTGTATGAACATCAAAAAGATTTGGTCCAAAAGAAATTTGATCCATACTACCATTGAATTTGTCTCCAATTAAACCACATTCAAGTCCAGCATGAATAGCAGTAATTTCAGCTTTCTTTCCAAATTTCTCTTCATAAACCTTTTGGAAAACAGTTCTGATTTTTGATTTTGGATTATACTGCCATTCAGGGTAATCAGATTCAAATTCTATAACACAATTGAGTATCTCTGCAAGTACAGTCATATGATCTACTAATGATTTCTTCAAGGAAGCAACTGAACTTCTTATTGCACTTTCAAAAACTACAAAGTCATCATTAGTAATTACCACACCAATATTGGTAGAACTTTGTACTAATCCTTCAATTGCCATACTCATAGTTTGAACACCATTAGGAATCATAAATGAAGTTCTTAAAACATTTTGTTTAGTATCCTCTGAGAATACTTTAGTTACGCTATTTGTTGTATCACAAGTAAGTTTTTGATCATCATCTATTCCTTGTAATTCATTTGCAAATATAGCGCTCCACTCTTTTACTTTTCCTTGAACTTTAGCTACATCTGCTTCTCTTACAGCAATAATAGCATCTGCTTCTCTTGGAATTGCATTCATCTTAGCTCCGCCACTTAAAGATGCTAATTTAAAATCTACTACAGAGTTAAGATCCATTAAGAATCTTCCCATCATCTTATTAGCATTTCCTCTTTCTTTTTTAATTTCCATTCCAGAGTGTCCACCCTTTAGTCCCCTTATTCTTACATCTAAAGAACTATAATTGCTTTGAATATCCTCATAAGCTACTGGTACAGAAAGTTTTGCTCTTACTCCACCTGCACAACTTACAAGAATCACTCCTTCTTCTTCAGAATCTATATTAATAAGTACTCTTCCATTTAAATCTTCTGGTCTTAAATTATTAGCTCCTCCCATTCCTGTTTCTTCTTCTGTGGTTAATAAAACCTCTAAAGCTGGGTGAGCTAAATTATTATTATCAAGAATTGCAAGAGCATAAGCAACCGCTATTCCATTGTCAGCTCCTAGTGTAGTCCCATCTGCCTTTATAAAATCTCCATCAACAATAAATGCTATTGGATCTTTCTCAAAATCATGTACAGTTTCTTGATTTTTTTCACAAACCATATCCATATGTCCTTGCAAAATTACTGTTGGTGCATTTTCATAGCCACTTGTTGCAGGTTTCTTAATAATAACATTTAATACATCATCTTGTATGAC
>DAMAVY010000050.1:0-12133 GCA_032077725.1 Clostridium sp.
AAAGTGTGATAAATAGTTAGATAACTAACTTGTTAGTTTCTAGCTAATATATAAAAAAGATGGTATAAACAAATGTTTATACCATCTTTTCTTCATTAATTATAATTAATAATAAAATATTACTATAGTAATATTTTATTATATTTAACTACTTGCATTTTAATTAATGTTTTTAATATATCTATACCTAAATATGTGCATTTATGAATATATTTTAATATACTATATGTCAATGAATGAGGTGTTAATCCTATGAAAAATATATTTGTACCCTATTATATTAATGGTGAAACTTTGAAAAATGCATATAAAGTAGCGGTAAACAGATTCGAAAACATTGAAATAAGCAGTACCAGTGAAGAGACTACTATTCAAACTACAGTTCCACTATCAGAATTATCCTGTGGTAAAATTCTACAAGGTTCTGCCACTTTCACAATTTTTAAGAGTAGTCAAAAGAAAAACATAGATGAAAGTGAAACTTCTTTAATTAATATTTTTGTTAATCTAGAGAATTTATTAAATAAAAATAATGGTATAAAGACTTTATCTTCAGATGCAGATTTAGCTTCCGTTTCCCCTGGTGATATCGTTGAGCTACAATGCTCTATCGAAAAATCAGACAATACTTTAGAGCTTTTAAGAAACACTTTAGAACTAATGGAATTTCAACAGCTTACTTCTGAAGTTGATAATACTTCAATGATCAATTGGATTAATAGAAATATCAAAATTTTAATTGAAGATAAAATTTTAAAATATCCAATACTTACTTCATTTTCTTCCGATACTTTTGCCATTGCTTCTATTTGTAGTAAACATTCATATATGGATTTGGAATGCTATATTGGAAAGCCTTGTACTATTGTTGGTCAAGTAACAAACTACGAAAAAGCTTTAGATAGCTCTAACATTATAAATAGTAACCCATTAATATCTACCATGCTGTGGGACTTTATTAACTCTAACGAAAAGTTTAAATCCTTTATTCCTCACTTGAAATTTGATAATAAATTTACAACTGATAAAAAAATATTAGATATAGTTCCTTTTATTGTGTATATGTAAAAAATCGGCTGTAATAACTAGAATTAGTTCTAGCTATTACAGCCTAAAAATGGTCTAAATTTTAAAGATCCATAAGGTTTCTTCTATAATCCATATATAGTTTTCTTAATGTTTTCATTTTGTCGTCTACAAGTAATTGTAATTCAGATAACTTTTTATACTCTTTATTGTTAATCGCTTCCCTCATTTGAGTGAATAAGCTTTTGCTTACGTAATTATCTTTCATAAGCTTTTCTCTAAGTTTATTTATTTCACTCCATTTTTCAAGATCATATTCCATGAAATCATCACCATTTGATCTTTGAATACTTCTAATTTCATTAGAATAATTAGGAATTACTCTATGCTCAAGTTCTGTAATCCATCTCTCAAGTATTGCTTCCCTGTATCCCGCAATGAATTTGTCTGTCATTATTCCATCATTAGCTAACACCTTAACTCTTTCAACATCATCGAAAGCTAGTGTGTTTTCATATACAGTACTTGGAGCTTTTCCAAAATATTCTTCTCTCTCTTCCTCGGTATAGAACTCAAATACATCTTCTTCACTTCTGTAGCATCTGCTATCTTCTAAATAAGACGCTTTTTCCCCTGGCTTTTTAGATAGTTCAGCTAGAAGCTCATCTCTATGTTTATTATTCTTAACTGCATAAGATATACCATCTACCATAGAAGTTATAACTGCTGATAGAGCTAAATATATATTTGTGTTTGGGTTTGGTGACCTAAGCTCAAATCTAGTGGCTAACGGATTAATAGCATCTCTTACTAATCCCACCAAAACAGTTCTATTTCTTGAAGGAGTTTCTTTTGTAAATCCAAGAGAAGTAACTATACATACTGGTGCTTCAAATCCTGGTTTTAATCTTTGTAATGCATCATAACTTGAAGAAACAAATGGATTAATAACTTCATAGTTCTTTAATACACCCATTATTGCAGCATAGCCTATTTCACTCAAATAGTCTTTTTGTGAGTAATTATGGAATAAGTTTATAATCTTACCACTCTTAAGCTTTAATGCTACACCAACATGAAGATGTTCGCCATTTCCAGCCACTTCATCGATAGGTTTAGCTTGAAAAGTAACTTCAAGTCCATTTTTTCTAAATGTTTCTTTAATAAGCCCCCTTACTAAGAGTTCATTATCACAAGTTTGGAGTGCTGTTGAGTATTTCCAATCTACTTCTAATTGTTCCATAATATGAGTTAAAACTCCATTATCAGAAAGCTTTGCTTTAACTCCCCCAACTTCCTTGTGACCCATTTCTGGTTCTAGTCCATACTTAGCTAATATATCAAGGGATTGTTCTAAAGCAGTTCTAACAGGTCCTTTAGTTCTTTTCCAATATTGTTCTTTAAGTACTTGAGATGTAGATAACTCTTCTATTTCTGCAAGTTCATTTGGAGTATTTACCCAAAACTCTAGCTCTGTTGCTGCAGTAATGCTTACGCCTTCAATTTCATCGTAAGTAATACCGAAGTTTGATAAGTATTCTTTATTTTCTTTAAATAGCTTCATAAGTGAGCTTCTAAAATAATCAACTGAATTCTTCAATATGTATCTTGAATCCACTGCTATGTCTTCATGGTATAAATGGCAAGGGATTCTTATTGTTCCAACAGGGTTACCTGTTTCTTCATCTATATAATCATGATTATAATCTACAATCCAATTGCAGGTTAAATCAACTTTCATGTCTACCTTTGCATTATTAAGGGTAGCTATTCCAGGTAAAATTACTGAAGATCCATCAGTCTGCACAGCAGTACCCTGTAAAAATGTATCAATGTCTTCTATAAAATTTTTCATTGGGATTTTTTCATCTGTATCGTTTCCTAAAAAGTCAATTCCGACTAAAGAAACAAATCTAATTTCTTTGTGCTGCTGAAGAATTCCTAATAACTCCTCTTTGCTTTGTTTATTAGTAGGTATTACAAATAATAAACTCATTTAATATAAGCCCCCTTTTTTAATTGTTTTAACATTTGTCATTATAGCACAATATAAAAATATTGAAAATAATCCAACTTATTAACAAAGTGTTAACACATGTGGTATTTATTGAATATATATGTCTTTTTTGTTAACAAGCATTATTGTAATCACTTATTTTTAACACTTTATTCATATTTAATCCTTTACATTAACGTTTTATTTTCCAAATATTTTTAATAATAAATTTTTATTTTCCGAACATTTTTAAATTATAAATAGGAATTGTTCGATTTGCGATTTGAATTTGTAATCATTTTTAATTTAGAATTAAATAATTATAAATAGTATTGATATAATAGTAACGAAATTATGCTATAATTTTAATGGATAATTTAGCTTCAATAATAGTTAATTATAATTACATACAAATTTAAGGAGAATATATTTATGAAACTACTTTTTTTCGATACAGAAACTACTAGTATAAAACCAGGTAATATATGCCAATTATCATATGTTTTAGTTGACTGCAGCACAAAACCTCAGACTACTATAGGCAAAAACTTCTTCTTTACCGTGGAAGAAATGAGTGAGGGTGCAGAAGCTGTTCATGGTTTTTCACTAGAAAAGCTATATAACTTAAGTGAAGGAAAATATTTTGAAGATACCTATGAAGAATTCATAGATGATTTTCTTAATTGTGACGTAATCATCGGTCATAACGTTCAATTTGATATTAAATTTTTAAAAAGCGAACTAGAATTTTTGGATATTCCGTTAGAACCAAAGCATACTTTTTGTACAATGGCATATTACAAAAGCATATGCAAAGCTACAAACAGTAAAGGTTCAATTAAAAACCCCTCCCTTGGAGAGGTTGTAGAATTTTTAAATCTAAAAGATGATTTTCTTCAAGGTAAATGCAAAAATCTCTTTGGAGAATCTTCAGACTATCATGACGCAAGATATGATACAACATGCACTTACATGTTAGTTATAAAAGGAATAAAAGCTGGTTTAATTCCCGCCAATTTCTTTACTAACATGGTAAAATAAACTAAATTCTACAAAATTGTTTACTTTTATGTTAAATTAGTCTTAATTCTACCAATTTATTGTTTAATGTGTTAAAATATACATTAGTTATATAAACAAATCTATATTTTAGGAGTGATGTATATGATAGCTATCAAAAATGTTACTATTCATACTATGACTAAAGATGAAATAATAGAAAACGGAATTGTTTTAATTAATGATGATAAAATATCTCAGGTTGGATCAGATATTATTATTCCCTCCAATGCTGAAATTATTGATGGACAAGGTGGCTTTTTAATGCCTGGTATCATTGATGCCCATTGTCATATTGGTATGTGGGAAGATGGAATAGGCGTTGAAGGTGATGATGGTAATGAAACAACTGACCCAGCTACTCCTCAGCTTAGAGCCATAGATGCTATTAATACTCGAGATAAATGTTTCGAAGAAGCCTTAGAAGCTGGTATTACTACTGTTGCCACTGGTCCGGGAAGTGCAAATGTAATTGGTGGTACCTTCGCTACACTAAAAACTTACGGAAATACTATAGAAGAAATGGTCATAAATGATTGCACTGCAATGAAATCAGCTTTTGGAGAGAATCCAAAAAGGATATATAATGCAAAAAAAGCTGCTCCTAGTACAAGAATGGCTACTGCAGCTATATTACGTGAAAATTTACAGAAAGCAAAAATTTATGTAGAAAAGAAGGAAGCTGCAATTAATGGATTAGGTAAAGAACCTGACTTTGATATGAAGCTTGAAGCTCTTGGAAAAGTAATTAAAAAAGAAATTCCTTTAAAATCTCACGCTCATAGAGCAGACGATATTTTAACAGCCATTAGAATTGCAAAGGAATTTGATCTTGATTTGTCTTTAGAACATTGTACAGAAGGTCACCTTATTACTGAAAGTCTTAAAGACGAACATATAAAATCTATAATTGTAGGACCTTCACTTTCTGATAGGAGCAAAGTTGAACTTAAAAATCTTACCTTTAAAACTCCTATGATTTTAAATAAAGCTGGAATAAAAGTATCTATAATGACAGATCACCCAGTAATTCCGCTACAATACATTTCTCTATGTGCTGCACTAGCTGCTAGAGAAGGTATGGACGAAGAAGAAGCACTAAGATCTATTACAATAAACCCTGCTCATGCAATAAATGCAGATCACAGAGTTGGTAGTATAGAAAATGGTAAAGATGCAGACATTATAATATATAATGGACATCCTTTTGACCTTAGAAATACCGTAAAATTTGTAATGGTAAATGGTAAAGTCGTAAAAAACAATCTATAAGCGACACCCCTATCTATTAGCACACCAATGTACATTTTATATTATGTACATTGGTGTTTTTTTTTCGTCCATTACATATTATACCATCCATCTTTACAATTCTACCATAAGTTACATCTTCCAAATTGTAGTAGAATCAGTGGACTTTAATTTAAAATCTCGTATAATATTAATTACGGCGACACTCAATGTGTCGTTAAATAACATATATAACTTCAAATAAAGTTCATCTATAAAAAAATAAATAATCTGTATGGCTAGTTTCTAATTTTATGATTTTTAAATTTTAAATTTTAGTTATTAGCTTTTACTATATCTAATATATTGGAGGTAATATTATTGATGGAAAAAATTAAAAAGAATTTGATTGTAATACCCCTTTTCTTTGCAGTATTGTCAATTTTAGCTCTAGTTATTTTAAATATAGGGATATCTAATACACCCTATAAAAATTACTCGGATTTCTTGAAAGATGTTGAAAACAATAATGTTCTTAAAGTTTCAATGGCACAAACTCCTAAAATAACCGTTTTAGATAAAAATGGCGTTAAGTATGTGACAGATAATCCAAACAGTGATACTTTAAAAGAGACGCTTCTAAAGCAAGGTGTAAGTGTTGAAAGTTCAGCTTCACTTCCAGCAAATCAAAGGGTAGCTGTCATAGTTTTAAGCTTTTCATCAATCGCTACTATTTTTATGCTAATTAAAAATAAGAACTCTAGCGGAAGTATGACTTCAATTAGTGCAGTTGATGTACAAGCTATTTCTAAAGATAACTATAGCTTTGAATCTGTGGCTGGAAATGATGAAGCCAAAGAAAGCTTAAATGATATAGTAGATTTTCTTAAAAGCCCAAAGAAATATGCTTCTTATGGAGCAAGAATGCCTAAAGGTGTAATTCTTTATGGTGACCCCGGAACAGGAAAAACCCTCCTTGCTAAAGCTATAGCTGGAGAAGCTAATGTTCCCTTCTATGCTGTTTCAGGTTCAGATTTCGTTCAAATGTATGTAGGGGTTGGGGCTAGCCGAATTAGGAATTTATTTAAAAAAGCTAAAGCTCAAGGTAAAGCTGTTATCTTCATTGATGAAATTGATGCTATTGGTAAAAAACGAGGTTCTAATAAAGCTGGCGGTTCTGATGAAAAAGATCAAACACTAAATGCTCTATTAACTGAGATGTCCGGTTTTAACGAAAGCGATGGCATTGTAGTTATTGCTGCCACTAACAGACTTGATGTCCTTGATGAAGCTCTTCTAAGACCTGGTAGATTTGATAGACATATTGAAGTATCTCTGCCAGATGTTAATGCAAGAGAAAAAATATTAAAGCTTCACCTTAAAAACAAACCTGTTGAAGATATAGATATAAGAACCATCGCTCATAACACAACATATTTTTCTGGTGCCAAACTTGAAAGTCTTGCAAATGAAGCTGCAATCATAGCTTGTAAGGAAGATGCACCATATATCACTGAAGAGCATATAGATAAAGCTTTTTCCATAGTAGTTGCTGGTCATGAAAAACTAGATAAATCTGCTATTAAAAAAGAAGATTTAAAACTTACTGCTTATCACGAAGTTGGACATGCATTAATTTCTCATTTAAAAGTTCCTGAAGAAAGAATTTCAAAAATAACTATAATTCCAACTTCTAAAGGTGCTGGTGGTTATACTTTAACTATTTCAGAAGATAACACCTATCAAAATATAGACTATCTTAAAAGAAAAATCATGGTGCTTCTGGGTGGAAGAGCTGCTGAAGAAATTATCTTTGGGAGTGACAAAATTACAACTGGAGCCTTTAATGACCTAAAGAAAATCACAAATATTGTAAATAACATGGTGTGCGAATATGGTATGGGAAAATCCATGGGACTTTTAAGACTTTCAGAAATGCAAGGTATTCCAGAGAACTCCTACTCTACAGTAGTACTAGAAGAGTGCAGGAACATCACTGATGAGCTTTATGAAGAGGTTAAATTAACACTTAGAAACAATCTTGATTTACTTTATAAACTATCTGATGAACTTCTTATAAAAGAAACTTTATATACGGATAATATTCTTAGTATAATACATGGAAAAACAAGTTAATTTTAAAAAAAGAATATTGGATCTCAAAAAAATTAAAGAGAATGAAATCAAAGATTAATACTTTGATTTCATTCTCTTTTTTAGTTTAATTTTGAAAGTTCTACAGCAATTCTAGCTCCAACCTTAGCGTTATTATATACTAATTGTATATTTGACTCTAGGCTATCTCCACCAGTTATTTCTTTTACTTTTGCAAGTAAGAAAGGTGTACTTTCTTTTCCTCTTATGCCTTTTTCTTCAGCCTCTTTAACTGCAGCTTCTATAGCATTATTAATTGTTTCATAGTCCATTTCAAACTCCTCAGGTATGGGATTTGCAATGACCATGCCACCATGAAGTCCTAATTCCCACTTAGCTTTTAATGCTTTAGCTACAATTTCTTCATTATCTACTTTATAATCAACTTTGAAACCTGATTTTCTTGTGTAGAATGCAGGCATTTCTTCAGTTTGGAATCCAACTACAGGTACTCCCTTAGTTTCTAAATATTCTTGTGTTAATCCTATATCAAGGATAGATTTACATCCAGCACAAACTACAGCTACATCTGTCATTCCTAGTTCGTCAAGGTCTGCAGAGATATCCATAGTTCTCTCAGCTCCTCTATGTACTCCACCTATTCCACCAGTAGCAAATACTTTTACTCCAGCAAGTGCTGCTATAATCATTGTTGTTGCAACAGTAGTTGCACCATTTGATTTATTAGCAACTATAAAAGGAATATCTCTTCTACTAGTTTTAATAACTCCTGGAGTCTTACCTAAAAATTCGATTTCTTCACCAGTTAATCCTACTTTTAGTCTACCTTCAAGGATAGCTATTGTAGCAGGTATTGCACCGTTTTCTCTTATTATAGCTTCAGTTTTTAAAGCGGTTTCTACATTTTTAGGATAAGGCATTCCGTGAGATATTATAGTTGATTCTAGTGCAACTACAGGCTTTCCTGCCTCTATAGCTGCTTTAACCTCTGGGTTTATATCTAAGTATTTTTCTAACATAATTTATTTTCCTCCATTTTTTTATATATATTTTCCAAAGAGATATTTGGATTTATAGTATCTTTATGTGATATTGCAAGAGCTGAACAAGCCGAAGCAAATTCTAGAGTATCCATAATTTCAAGGTTATTCATCTTTGAATATACAAGCCCTGCTACAAAGGCATCTCCTGCCCCATTGGCATTTACCACTTTAACCTTTGATGGTTTAAATATTCCATGATTTACTCCATCATTGTAATATACCCCTTGCTCTCCTAAGCTGATAAATACATTTTCAACCCCTAAATCTATGAAATAAGTACCCACTTTTTCTAAATCATCCATAGTATTAATTTCTATTCCTGATAAAATTTCTGCTTCAATTTTATTTGGCTTTATTGTATGAAATTTATGAATTACATCCTTTACTTTAATTGCTTTTGATGAAGATACAGTATCTAAAAAGAAAAAAGTATTTTTGAAGTTGTTTACAACATACTCTATTACTTCCTTAGAAATATTAGTATCTATAACACATATCTTAGAACTTTCGATAACTGCCCTCTTTGTCTTAATAAATTCTACGGTGATTTTTTCATAAATATCCATAGATGAAATAGCGACTTTCATATCACCTAAGCTATCAAGAACAGACATATATGTAGATGTAGATTCTCCATCAAGCTTAAGACTATGCTCTAAATCAAGGCCAATTTCTCTTCCTTCGTCTATGACCTTACGTCCATAAATGTCATTTCCTATCACAGAAATTAACTTTGTCTCAACATCCATCCTTGCTAAGTTTTCGCCAATATTTCTTCCTACTCCACCCAAGGAAAACTTTATATTTCCCGGATTAGAATCACTAAATTTTAAGTCTCCATAAGAAAACCCTACTATGTCTATGTTTGTTCCACCAATTATGGATACAAAGTTTTCATTATTTATTAAATATCCTCTTCCTGAAATGTACCCCTTTTTTATAAGATTTCCTATATGAACACCTACTGATGATCTAGTAATCCTAAGAATATCAGCTAATTCGTTTTGAGATATTAAGGGATTAATCTTTATAAGGTTTAATATTTCTTCTTCTCTATTTGTCATAATTGCTCCCCTCTTAATATTACTTTTCTCTCTTTGTCATAATGGTCTCCTCATAGTATTACTGCTTCTTGTTTATTACGTATCATTGTTAACAATTGTTTACATCATAAGCAATTGTTTATTAAATAATATCATATAATTCTCTCCTTTTCAATAGTTATTCTCAATTTACCATCTATATTAATTAATCACTTTTTTAAAATAGACCTTCCTATTTACTTCATTTATAATGTCTTTTAAATATATTAAATATACAATTTTATTTCATATCTGTTTTATTAATTTTATAATATATTATTTACCTTTGTCTTATATTCTATTGCTTATTACCACATCAATTTTTATTTCATTAGAAAAAATGAATTTATTGAAATATTTTTCTTATTTATTTAAAAAGTGTAAAATATTGCGTCATAGTGATTTTGGGGTTATAATAAATGTTATACTAAAACCGTTTTCAACATAAGATTATTGTATTTTAACTATAAGATCGGAGGAATATTATGGGACTTTTAACTTTTAAAGGAGGCATTCATCCGCCTCACGGAAAACATCTTTCAGAAAAAAAGGAAATTGAAACTTATCTCCCAAAGGGTGATTTGATTTTTCCTATGAGTCAACATATAGGTGCTCCTTGTGAACCAATAGTAAAAAAAGGAGACAAGGTATTAGTTGGGCAGAAAATAGGTGCTGCAAAATCTTACGTTTCATCAAATATTTATTCAAGTGTATCTGGGTTTGTAAAAGATGTGAAACCAATGCTTACTACAAATGGTGAAAGCATTTTGAGTGTTATAGTAGAAAATGACAAAAATTATGAGGAAGTACCTTATACCCCTCATGAAAACTTTAAAGAATTATCAAGCTCTGAATTACTTGAAATAATACAAGAAGCTGGCATAGTTGGTCTTGGTGGGGCTTGTTTTCCAACTCATGTAAAACTTAATCCACCAAAAGAATGTACAATTGATACTATAATAATCAATTGTGCTGAATGTGAGCCTTATTTAACTTGTGATCATCAGCTCATGTTGCAATACTCAATAGAAATTACTCAGGGTGTAGAGATTCTTTCTCACATGTTTCCTGATGCAAAAATATTCTTAGGAATAGAGAATAACAAAATGGATGCTCTTACAATTATGAAAGCAATTATTGAGCCACTACAAAATGTAGAAGTTTCCGAACTTAAAACTAAGTATCCTCAAGGAGCAGAAAAACATCTGATCTACTCTATTACTAAAAGAGAAGTGCCAGAATCAAAACTCCCAGCAAACGTTGGTTGTATAGTTCAAAACGTAGCTACTGTATTTGCAATAAGAGAAGCAGTTATCGCTGGCAAACCTCTTACTGAAAGGATAATTACCGTTACAGGTGGTGCTGTAAAGACTCCTAAGAATCTTAGAGTTAAATTTGGTACAAGTCTCCGTGAACTCGTTGAATATTGTGGTGGGTTTAATGAAACTCCATCAAAAGTAATTAGTGGAGGTCCAATGATGGGAACTGCTCTATTTACACTTGATGTTCCTTCTGTGAAAGGTAGCTCTGGCTTACTTTGTCTTACATATGGTGAAAATGTACCTATCATTGAATCAAACTGTATTAGATGTGGGAAATGTATTAACGCATGTCCAATGTTCTTACTACCATACAAATTAAACTCTTCAGTTATAAAAGGCGATTATGAGAATTTCGAGAAATTTGGTGGACTTAATTGTATCGAATGTGGTGCTTGTAGCTATTCTTGTCCTGCTAAGAGAAATTTAACTCAGAGTTGCAAAGAAGGAAAAAAAATAGTTATTGCAAATAAAAAGAAAAATTAGAGGTGAGCACAATGTCAGAAAATCTATACAACGTATCAGTATCGCCACATGTTAAATCTAAGGAAACTGTCTCAACTATTATGAGAGATGTACTAATAGCATTATTACCTGCTACTATAGCTGGTATATTTTTCTTTGGTACTTCTGCAGTCTTAGTAATAATAACTGCTATTGCTTCTGCAATACTAAGCGAGTATTTATTTAATAAAATAACTAAAAGACCAAACACTACAAGAAACTTAAGTGCTATAGTTACTGGATTACTACTTGCCTTTAATATGCCACCTACAATTCCACTTTGGATGGTTGCTCTTGGTAGTGCCTTTGCTATTATTGTTGTTAAATGCTTCTTTGGTGGCCTTGGACAAAACATAGTCAACCCTGCCCTAGCAGGTAGAGCTTTCTTGCTCGCAGCTTATCCAAGTGAAATGACTCATTGGACAATAAACAGTGTAAGCACAGCTACTCCACTAGGAATATTACGTAATGGTGGTGGAGTATTACCTAACAGTATGGATGCATTCCTAGGTGTTAATATGGCTGGATGTATTGGAGAAGTTTCTGCTTTGGCACTTCTTATTGGTTTTGCATATCTTCTATATAGAAAAGTTATTACGTGGCATATTCCAGCTACTTATATAGGTACAGTTTTTATAATAACAACTGTACTAGGTAGAAATGGATTTATGCAAGGAAATGGACTTTATGAAATATTTATCGGTGGATTAATGATCGGTGCAATATTTATGGCTACTGATTACACTACATCTCCTATGA
>DAMAVY010000051.1:0-4783 GCA_032077725.1 Clostridium sp.
GAGAAAAACTTAGTTTTAAAATATACTAGCACTTATGGTGATAATTATGAATGTTAATCTTTAAATGCTAAAAAGCTTTGGAAGACCTTCACTGAGGAATGTTATAAGTATGGAATTATCTACAAAATGAAAGATATAATTAAAGATTATAGAAAGAGTTATGAAGAGGAGCAGCTGAGCCTCTTTTGACACTGTTTTATGTAAGCTTTAGTTAAATCCTATATACATTTATGGTTATTGACTTAATTTCAAATATTTGTTATAGTAATTTTATTAAAAATAGGAGGTACTACTATGAAATTGTGTAATTGCTAATTAATTTTCATAAATGAAGATTAATAAAAGAAAGAAGAAAATGCCTAATCACTAGGTTTTTTTGTGTACTTCTTTTAAGTTAGCAATTAGAAGACATACCTCTTATAGAACAAAAATTATTTCCATAATTTTATAAATGGCATAGGTTTATTTAGATAGACCTATTTAATTATAAAATGGATTACGAATTTTTAGGCTACAAGGAAGCTGTGCTTTTTTGTAGCCTTTTGTTTTATATTAAATAAACCAATGGTTAGGCCTCATAAGTTATTATAAGGAGGTCATATCAATGGAAACAGTATTAAAATTTGCACCTGAAGAAGATGTAATTAGTGCAATGGAGTTAGTTTATGAACATGAAACCACAAATGTTTTAAAATCAAATGTATTTGGATTAAATAACGCATTGCGTTTTATTAATTATGGCTGTATTAAGGATACCGACAATGTAATTACAATAGGTTCTCATTTAGAAATTGCAACACTTTTAATATCCTATATATATACCCCAAACCGTTTAGTGAACAATAATGTAGGCTCAGGTTGTGGTATTGAAAATAGAACATGGGAAAATATTAATGAACTTTTATCGGGTTACCAATATACGGAACCGATAATTTATAATTTAGATAGAGACTTTATAGAATATGAAGAAGAAGCTTTTGATGTAGCAATTGTAGGCTTTACTAATTTAATTAATAATCCAGTAGAATCATCAATAAATAGGTTTAGCCTTGAAACTGGCATGGAATATGAGATGTTTGAAAGTTTATTAATTAAGTTCAGTAAATTATTAAAAAAAGATGGAAGATTGGTGCTACTTGCAAAACCGGGATGGATATTAAAGATGTGGAGTTTAATTCATGAGCTTGGTTTGCAATTAGAGTATGATAATTACGGTTTATATGTTGCTAGTAATAGACATTCTAATGGGTTCATTTGGCTTAGGTTTGTTAAAAGAGGGGAAGATGTTAATTTGGAGTTACATAAGAAGAATATAATATCTTTAATGAAGGATAACAACATTGATAGGCTTTATGCCCATAGGAATAGTTTAAGATTTCCATATGTAGAAATGTCTTATAGTAATTCTGAATCTTATGTTAAATTAGATCAAAATCTAGAGTATATGCAATATTTTTTTTCTGCTGAAACTACAGCAAATTTAGCAAAATTATGTGAGGGTTATACAGCTTGTTTGGTTACTCCATCTATAGCACAGTATGCGTACAAGATGAACAAAAACATAGTCCTTTTTGAACGCGATAACAGATTTAGAGAAAATGGAGGTCTAAAGTTCGTAAAATATGATTTAAATATTGGCTTAACAAAATTTATGCAAAATAAGTATGCAAAAAAATTTGATAGAGTTATATGTGATCCACCCTTTGATATTAAACTAGATGTTTTAGCAAATGATATTGTTGAATTATTAAAGGAAAGTGATAAAAGTGATGTTTATGTAGTATTTCCTAATAGCAGAAAGATTAGCCTGGTAAATGCTATGAAGACCAAGGGACTAAAATTAAATGAGGAAATGGAAAAAATAAGCATAGAATACGCTAAGCCACCAAAGATAGTTAGAATTAACGGTAAAGATGCAATTCAAATATACAAATTTAATTTTTAATTTGAGTTAGCATATCATATTATAGCTCAAGTGTTATTTTTCATATAAGTAAAGCTTTGTTCCAGTGAAAGGATAAATTTCCGCTGGAACAAAGCGTTATTTCATGTATTTAAGTTTAAGTTTTATGAGCATGTTTATTTGTATAAATATTGAGATCATCTATTAAAAATAAAAAATACAAAATAACACTTTACAGAATATATAATCCAATATATAATTATACCTAGATATACTATGCATAGTAAACCGAGGTAAGGGGTGAGATTATGAAAATTAATAAAGAACTTTTAAAAGGAAGCACAACAATACTTATATTAAGTCTACTTAATCGTAGAAATATGTACGGGTATGAAATGATTAAGGAGATAGAAGAGAAATCCAAAGGAGTTTTTTCATTTAAGGAAGGAACTTTATATCCTATACTTCATAACTTAGAAAATGAAAACTTAATTGAATCATATTGGGACTATGGCGGAGAAAAACGTAAGAGAAAATATTACAAGATAACAGAAGAGGGAAAAAAGAATCTTAAGGCCAAGGAAGCAGAATGGAAGTTATTTAGTTCTACAGTGAATGAAGTATTGGAGGAGGGAGTTTTATGTCTACAGTAAGACATCCAAAGGTTGAAAAATATTTAGAAGAAGTATGTGAACTGGTTAAAAATAAAAGAGTTCACGGAAGCATAAAGGATGAGCTTGTAAATCATATAGAAGAAATCGTAGAGGATTATGTAAATGTGGGATTAGCAGAAGAGGAAGCAATAGACAAGGCGCTTTTACGAATGGGATCTTCACAAGTAGTAGGCAGAGATTTGAACAAGGTTCACAAGGCAGCGCCAGACTTTATGCTTTTAGGGATAACTGGATTATTTATATTAGTTGGAATATTTACATTAGGTTTTATGAAGATAAATAATGCTATAACAGAAACCTATTACAGTGGGTTTTTAGGAAAGACAATAATTGTTGCGTTAGTAGGAATTATTTCATCTGTAGTTTTATTAAAGATTGACTATAGAAAGTTAAAAAAATATTCTAAGCATATTTACGGTGGAGCAATGCTTCTTTTAATAATGGAGCCTTTCCTATCAGCAGGTCCTGTTAACGGAATAACGGGCTGGATAGTTTTTGGACCTATTATCTTCAATGTGTTTATTATAACTCCGTTTTTATTCATCCTTGCTGTTTCAGGCATTTATGAGAATTGGAATTGGAATACTGTTAAAAATACATTAATAGGTATTTTTATTGGAGTTATACCTGCAATATTCTTTCTCTTAGGACACGATGAAGTTAATCTGGTTATTTATTTGGTAGCAGTTTTCACTTTAATGATTATATCAGGAATGAGGTTAAGATCCTTTATAACTTACCTTGGAGTAATGGGAGTTATGGGTTCATGCTATTTCTTTAGTGAATCATATAGAATAACAAGACTTTATGCACTTTTTAATCCTTTAATGAGTGATAATGGAAGTATGTGGCTTTATAATCAAATTGTAACTCTAAGAGAATCAGCAGGATTATTTGGTAAAGGAGCAAACTTCATACCCAATATGTTACCCGAAGCACACACGGATTTTATATTTACTTATATAGTATATTCCTTTGGATGGATTGCTGGTATAATATTAATTTCCTTGATTTTAGCCTTTATAATAAGAATAGGTTATATAGGAAGAAGTACAAAAGAAAGTTATGGTAAATTGTTAATTAGTGGTTTTTGTACATTATTTACAGTTCGATTTATATTAAGTATTTCTGTTAGCTTAACATTATCACCAACGGTTTCAGTAAGTATGCCTTTTATAAGTTACGGTGGAAGCCAACTTTTAATCAATATCATTGCTATAAGTATAATCTCCAATGTATACAAGTGGAGAAATACACCATATATACAAGTTATACAATAAAGTTATAGAGAGCATCCTCAATAAGAGGATGTTTTTTTTATGCACATACATTAAAGTTTAATTGCTGTGAAGAAAATGGTTTATCAGATAAAATTTTTAAAGGGAATTATATTAATAGCTGAAGGATACAGAGTACTGTGGTAAAATAAATTTAATAATACTGTGAAATAAAAGGGGTGAGTTTTAGTGAGGGCTTTGTTTAGTTAAGCGCGCTCTCTCACTAGAGTAGTTATGGAAAATGAAATGAATGTAGTTATGAAAAATGAATTGAATATAGTTGTGTTAATGCCTATGGAAGAAAGACAAAAAAGTGATTTAATGGCGGTGGCCCCAGGAGCTAATTTTATATTTTCTTCAGCTAAGGAGATAAATAAACCTACCCTTGATGATGCTCATATAATTATTGGTAATCCTAAAGCAAATATGGTCAAGGATTGTAAAAATTTAAAATGGTTACAGCTTAACAGTGCAGGTGCAGACATGTACGTTAAGGAAGGAGTACTTCCTGAAGGAGTGAAATTAACTAATGCCACTGGAGCATATGGACTCGCTATATCGGAGCATATGATAGGAGTTTTACTTTCTATATATAAGAAGTTATATCTTTATAGGGATAATCAAAACAATAATCTTTGGAGTGATGAGGGAGAAGTGAAATCTATATATGGATGTACTGCTCTAATTATTGGACTAGGAGATATTGGTGGTGAATTTGCAAAGAGAATTAAGGCTTTAGGTGGATATACTATAGGTGTAAGAAGAAGTGATACTAATAAGCCGGAGTATCTAGATGAATTATATCTTATGGATAAAATTGATGAATTACTACCAAGGGCAGATGTGGTAGCACTAAGTCTTCCGGGAACCAAGGAAACTTATAAGTTGTTTTCTAATGAAAAGATTTCTAGGATGAAAAGTGATTCAGT
>DAMAVY010000051.1:4793-5321 GCA_032077725.1 Clostridium sp.
ATTCAGTGCTTATAAATGTAGGCAGGGGTACAGCTGTAGATACAGAAGCTCTTTGTGATGCACTAGAAAATGGACATTTATTAGGGGCTGCTTTAGATGTAACAGATCCAGAACCATTACCAAAGGATCATAGAATATGGAGTATTAAAAATGCTATAATTACTCCTCATATTTCTGGAGATTATCATTTAAAGGAAACCCATGAACGTATAGTTAAAATTGCTATTCATAATTTAGAGTATTTTGTAAAGGGGAAAGAACTTAGAAATATGGTTAATTTCACTACAGGATATAGAGATTTAAAGACAAAATAGGAATGCTCGATATTAGTACTAACGTGAAAGAATGGATTTTTAATAATATTATAACTGCAGGAAATTAAAAATAATGTGATAAATAGGTAAGGAGAAAAGAGTACTATGGAAAAACTTTATTATAATGATCAATATTTAAAAGAATTTACAGCAGAACTGGTAACGGCTGAAGAAAAGGATGGAAAATTTCATGTGGTTTTAGATAAGACAGCCT
>DAMAVY010000051.1:5331-11780 GCA_032077725.1 Clostridium sp.
TCCAGGGGGTGGAGGACAATTCTGTGATTTAGGAATTATAGAGAATGAACCAGTGATAGATGTTTATGAAGAAGAGGGGATAATATATCACGTTGTAGAGAAAAAACCTATAAAAATGCATAAATTAAAATGTTCTTTGGATTGGGAAAGAAGAAGAGACGGCATGGATCAACATCTAGGACAACATGTTTTGTCAGGATGCTTTTATAAGCTCTTTAATGCAAATACCGTTGGCTTTCATATGGGAAGAGAGGTATGTACTGTAGATATAGAAGGAATACTCGGAGAAGACAAGATAAGAGAAGCTGAGAAAATGGCAAATCTTATCATTGGTGATAATCTTCAAGTTGAATTTTTAATTCCAGAGAGAAGAGAACTAAAGAAAATGGGACTAAGAAGAGCCTTACCTAATACAAGTGAAGAAATAAGAGTAGTTAAGATTGCAGATTTAGATATTAATGCTTGCTGTGGAGTGCATCCTAGTTCTACTTTAGAGCTTAGAATGATTAAAATAAGAAGATGGGAAAAGCATAAGGGAGCAACTAGAATAGAATATGTAGCAGGTAAAAGAGCAGTGGAGGATTCATTTAATAAGGATAGATTCACAACAAATGTATGTAGATATTTAAATTCTAGTGAAGATGAAGCTGTCAATGGGATAAAAAACATGAATGAAAATCTTAAAGCAGCTCTAGATAAAAATAGGAAGCTAAGTGAAGAAGTGGCCTCATACCAAGTTAAAGACATGGTAGAACAAGGTGAGAAAATTGGTGATATAACTGTAGTTAAAAAAATATATGATAATGAAGATATAAAGTATATAAGTAAGGTTACTTCAAAGATTATAGAAAATAACAATACTATAGCTCTGATGGCAATTAAAAATGGAGAAAGAGCAAATATCATCTTTGCAGCATCAAAGGACTTTAAAGGTATATCAATGAATGAACTTTTAAAAGATGCAATTACTTTAATCGATGGCAAAGGCGGCGGAAGTAGTCAGCAAGCTCAAGGTGCTGGGAAAAATAATAACAACCTAGAAGGAGCTCTTGATTATGCAATAAATAAAATTAAAGGTAAATAAGTGGGCAGTTTCTTTTAAGGTTTGTTAACACTTCGTAATTTATCCCATATCATATAGTTAGAGAGTACTATAGTGGAGAAATTATGAGTTATCTAAAAGATGTGGTAAGAACAATAAAATATTCATTAACCAATGTTAAAACTAAAGTAATGGTTAGAAGTGATGCTGAAGGGGATATAATTGAGAAAATAAAGTCAAAAGGGTTAGTAAGTGACACGGAATATTTAATATATGTACAACTGGATAAGTTTAGAACCAACATATTAAAAAAGAGTGGTAATCAGTGGACTTTAGTAAACTCATATATATGTTCTATAGGTAAACCATCCACACCAACTCCAAAAGGTACCTTTAAGGTTGGGAATAAAGGTCCATATTTTGGAACAGAACATGGGTATATTTGTTATTACTATACACAAATTACAGGAAACTACTTGTTTCATTCTATAATATATAATTTAAATGGCACCGTAAGGGATGGAAGATTAGGCATGAGAATTTCTGATGGCTGCATAAGACTTGCCAAGGCAAATGCAAAGTGGATACATGATAATGTACCAAGGGGAAGTACTATTTATATAGAATAGATAAAGTAAAAGCTAGGATATTAAATTTTTTAATACCTAGCTTATTCTTTTGAAAAAGTAGGAAAAATGTTTAAAATTACCCTTGAATATTTGTTATAGTTGTTATACTATATATATAACAACTATAACAAATAAGGATGGGGTTAAAATGTTAAAGATAAAGAATTTTTCAAAGTCATATAGTAATAGTAAAAAGGCAGTAGACAATATATCCCTTGAAGTAAAGCCGGGAGAAATATTTGGATTTATTGGTCATAATGGTGCGGGAAAAACTACTACCATTAAGGCGGCAGTGGGAATTTTAGATTTCGAAGAGGGTGACATTTTAATAAATGGGAAATCTATAAAATCAAGTCCTTTAGAATGTAAGAGAGATATTGCGTATATTCCTGACAACCCAGATTTATATGATTCATTAACAGGCATTCAATATTTGAATTTCATAGGTGATATTTTTAAGGTATCAAAGGAAGAAAGAGAAACACTTATAAAGAAATATAGCGAAGCCTTTGAACTTACAAAATCTCTTGGAGATTTAATTTCATCTTATTCTCATGGAATGAAGCAAAAACTAGCTGTAATATCAGCTCTTATTCATAAACCTAAACTGTTAATTTTAGACGAACCTTTTGTTGGACTTGATCCTAAGGCAGCACACATTTTAAAAGGGTTTATGAGAGAACTATGTAATGAAGGTGGAGCTATATTTTTCTCTACTCATGTACTGGAAGTTGCTGAAAAGTTATGTGATAAAATAGCTATCATTAAAGGTGGAAAGATCGTAGCTCTAGGAGATACAAATACCGTCAAAGGTGATGGTAGTCTAGAAGAAATATTTATGGAGTTGATTGATAATGAGTAATTTAAAAATCTTATTAAAAAATAATATCTTAAACAACTTAGGAATAAATAAGTTCTTAAAGGCAGAGTCAAAGGGTAAAAAGATAAAAGATATTTCAATATTTTTATCAATTCTAGCAGCAATACTCTCTATAGGCTTTTTAGCTGCACTTTATTCTTTGACTATTGCAAATCAATTAGGGCAGTTTGGATATTTAAATCTTATTTTGATGATTTCAATTATTGTTAGTACTATTTTTTCATTTTTTACTTCCGTATTTAAGGCTCAGGGAGTTCTTTTTTCTTCAAGAGATTTTGAAACCTTAATGAGTTTACCCATAAAGCCAAGGGTAATCTTAGCTAGCAAGATGATTGAACTACTATTACTAAATTATTTATTTATTGCTTTAGTAACTATCCCTTCGTCAACGGTATATTTTATGAAATCCGATATAAGTGCAATATTCTTTATTTATTTGATTATAGGAATAATTTTTATTCCACTTATACCAATAGTTTTGGCAGCTATTATAGCATTTGCTCTTAGTTATGTATCTTCAAGAATGAAGCATAAAACACTAATTCTAAATATAGGTACTTTAATAATTATGGTCATAGGTTTGATAGGTTCATTTAAAATGGATAAAATTATAAATATAGTTATTGCAAATAGCGCATCTTTAATTGAAGGAATAAAAAGAATTTATCCACCTTCTTATTATTTTACTGATGCCTTAACTAATTTAAATATATTATCAATGGCTAAGTTCATTTTATGGTCTATAATTCCTTTTATAATATTCTTGATAATCTTTGGTAAAAGTTTTAAATCAATAAATTTAAGACTTGGAGAAACTTTTAAAAAATCTAATTATAAATTAACAGCTTTAAAAACTAATTCATTAAGGGTAGCGTTAATAAAGAAAGAATTTAAGAGGTATTTCTCTTCATCTGTATATGTTACTAACACAATAATAGGTATACTACTGGCAACAATAGCTGCTGTGGCTTGTTTATTTATGGGTGGTAATTTCGTGCTAGATCAGATGGCACAGTCTAGTGATAAAGACCTTCAGGTAATGGCGCCACTTTTAAAACAAGTGATGCAATTTACACCACTTATAATATTATCCTTTGGTGCAGGACTCACTTGTACTACAGGTTCAGCCATATCTTTAGAAGGAAAGAATTTATGGATTTTAAAAGCATCTCCATTAAAAGCTAAAGATATTTTTATAGGTAAAATTGGAGTTAATATACTGCTAGTACTACCAGCTATAATAATTGATTCAATTATGTTTACCATAGCTTTTAAGTTAACTTTATTAAACCTTATGTGCACAATTTTAATTCCAACATTGCTTACGATTTTAGTAGCAACAGGAGGTTTATTAATTAACTTATTCTTTCCAAAGCTAGACTGGACTTCGGAAGTACAAGTGGTAAAACAAAGTTTAAGCTCTATGATAAGTGTCCTTTCAGGGATGGCGTTTGTAGCTTTAGTAATTTTCATAACTGTACAAATTAATAAGATCTTTGGAATTACAAATATAAATTTATATCTAGGGGCTATAGCATTACTGTTACTTCTTTTGATATTATTAGTATGTACAATATTAAAAACTAAGGGAGAAAAACTATTTAATAAATTAGTTTGTTAACTAGGAGATGAGAGTTTGATTTTAAGAATAGATTTTGATTCGGAAATCCCCATATACCTGCAGATTAAAAATCAGGTTATAGAGGGAATCGCTAAAGGAGAAGTGGAAGACGGGGAAGAATTACCATCAGTAAGGGGACTTGCCGATGATATTGGGGTAAATATGCATACTGTAAATAAAGCATATTCTCTTCTTAAGGATGATGGGTATATAAAGATTGACAGAAGAAAGGGAGCCGTAGTGTCCTTGAACTTTAATGGTTCACAGGAAAACTTTAAAGAAAAATTTAATTATGACATAGAATATCTTATGGCAGAATGTTTTAATAGAGGTATAAGTAATGAAGAAGTAAAGGCATATATTGATACTGTTTTTGATAAGTTTAAGAAAGGTGATAATTACCATGGATAAATGGATGCTATTAATATCCAATAATATATTGTTATTAGTTCTATTTTTAATAACTTATTTTATAAATAATACTTCTAATAATGGAATATTCTTTGGAGTGAGGTTTCCTAAGGAACATCTAGAAGAACCAGAGTTAAAAAATTTAGAAAAGTCTTATAGAATTATAAGTGCAGTAATTTTCGGAGTAATATTTCTTATTATGAATATAGTTTGCTTAAAATTTTCTAGTTATGGGGAAGAAGTTCAAGGAACAATTATTGGAACAACAACTATTAGCAGTTTAGTTATAAGTCTATTATTATTTATACCTTTTTATAAAAAGACTAAGAAGTTGAAAAAAGAAAGAAATTGGACATATAAGACAAAAAACATGGTTGTTGTTGATACTAGCTTAAGGAAACCAAAGAAAGGTGAAAAAATAAAACCTATAAATTCTAAGTGGTTTTTAATACTTCTTATATTTCCTCTTATTATGGCAATACTAACTACCTATAAATACAATAATTTACCAAGTGCAATAGAAATACCTCATTATAATTTGGAAGCTACAATGGATATACCAAAGTCTATCTCCGGAGAATTTGAAAAAGAATCATTGAGGGGTATTTTTGTACTTTATGAATTACCTATAACACAATTCTTTTTAGGGGTTTTGTTTTATTTTTGTAATATAGTAGTAAACAATTCTAGGGTGGATTTGAATAGTGGAAGTATCGAAAAGGCCGTAATTAGGAAAAAGAAATTTAAAAGAATGGGATCTATATTACTTCTAGTAGTAGAATTTGAAATGCTAACATTATTTTCATTAATACAATGCTCTATATTATTTAATTTTGATGTGACTACAGCTTCTTATATATTTATGGCGTTATTGTTTTTAACCATGCTGGTTTTTATTATATTGTTTATAAAAATAGGTCAAGGTGGAAGAAATATTAGAAGTAGTGACGAGAGTGATGAGCTATATAAAGATGATGATGATAAATGGATACTAGGAAGTATATATTATAATAAAAATGATCCAGCTTGGATGGTAGAGAAACGAATAGGAGTAGGTTGGACGGTTAATTTTGCTAATCCCAAAGCTTGGATTGCTACAGGAGGGATTATTGCTTTCTGTATAATTATGACCATTATAAGTGCTCTTGCAGAATAAAACAATTAAATGAGAAGTTTAAAAATAGGCTATGCTCTACCTGGGATAAAAATTGAACTTAAAGCTTAGGCTATAGATTAAGAAGAATAAAGGAGGTACTGAAATTTATATTCAGTATCTCCTTTACCTTATATATAACTTTTGTTTACAAAGTTATTTTGTATAATTTATATATAATTTAAGGGAGCGGATCCTTTGAGTTATAACGTAAGTATAGAGTATCTAGCTCTTTTTTGCCCATAAAATAATGAACTAAATATCCCATAATAATTACTCCTGGAATATCAATAATCAATCTGGCTATAGTAAAGTGATATCCTATGGCGGAAACTTCAAAGAGTAATGTAGAAATTTTAGTAACACACCATGCGTTCATAAATATAATTATATTACTAAATCTAACGCCTTTTTTTATGAGTACAGCTGTAAAAGGAAAGGCTGCATACATTGGACCTGCGGCAACAGAACCTATTAACATGGCAATAAAAACACCTGTGAATCCTGAGTCATTTCCCATATACTTTATTAAGGTTTCTCTGGGTATCCATACATCTATAAGTCCAAGGATAATCATAATAGGGGGTAGTACAGCCATCATTTGTATAAAATTAGATTTTGCGCTGGAAAGGGTTTTAAATCCTATATTAGAATCAAAGAAAAAAATAATTGTGAGTATAAGTAGTGAAAAAAGAAAAAAGGAATATCTTTTT
>DAMAVY010000051.1:11790-12120 GCA_032077725.1 Clostridium sp.
TTATTATTAAAGATAATTTATTCATAGAAGATTCACCACCTTTCCAATGAAGAAGGCAACAATAAAGGAAAATATAAAGGCAATAATATTTCTAAGTAAGGCAGCTTTTTTACCAATATATTTAGCTTCTAGGCCATAGGTTATTATACCAACCATGGTAAGGGTTGAGATTAATGCTCCAACCTGAGGATATCCAGCTCCGCTTTGAAGGAGAGTATTTCCAGTGGAAAAGGCTACAAAGGTAGGCATAATAGTAATTGAACCAATAACGGAAGATAAAGCAACACCTAAAAGACCTGAATTTGAACCTACGAGCTTAGAGATAGTATT
>DAMAVY010000052.1:0-12108 GCA_032077725.1 Clostridium sp.
ATATTTAAAATTAAAAACTTTCTATGCTATATTTCTATTATAGAATTAAGATATTTAAGTGTAAATACATTATTAGAATAATGTTATTCCCCATGAAATAGTTTAATCTGATTTTAGCCATACAAAAAAGCCACCCTTTTGGGATAGCTTATTGCATATTATAACATAATATTTACTCCTACAATGGATAAAACAAAAATAATTGAAGATACTATAGTAAGTTTTACCAAAAATGATTCCTTTGTCTTTGTTTTATTCTTGCTATAAAAAGTCTCTGAAGTTCCAGCAACTAAGCCACCAAGTCCTGTGGTTTTACTCTCTTGAAGCGAAATTGATAATATAACTACTAATGCGGAAATAATTAATACAACTTTTAGTGTTGTTATCATTATTATACCCCCTTATTGATTTATCACTTATACATGTAATATATTGTATCATAGTAAAATTATTTTTACAACGATATCCGCAATAAATTATAGCTATAGTGTATTAGGTTTAGAAGCTTCTTACTTTTACTATAATTTTAATTTTTCAGTTCAACTTTGATAGTTAACTTTCCTCCATTGAAGTTCAAAGCTTCTTAGTCACTTTTTAATTTACTGTTTCACTAATTGTTAAACTAATAAACAGAGTTCTTGGCTTCAGATGGAGTTTTAACTCCACCTGAAGCTTACTAACAGAGTTCTTAGCATCAGTCTTTTCGATGCTTAGAAATCGTTGTCCTTTAGGAGAAATCGTTATCCAGGGACGTAGCCGCCCTTATCTCCCAGTTAAGTGACACTCCAAATTTTACATTTGGTCAGTGGAACTTACTCCACCTAAGCGTATGTGAGGCGGAGTTTCATAAAAGAAGATGGGAGTATTAGGGCGGATAGTCATCGGATAAATTTATAAAAAAATATCGAACAAACAATGATGTCTGTTCGATATCCTGTATTATAACTTATTAAAATTATCTTTTTATGTTATAGAAAGATTTTAATCCTCTGAATTCAGCCACATCATCAAGTTCTTCTTCGATTCTTAGTAATTGATTGTATTTAGCAACTCTTTCACTTCTACAAGGTGCTCCAGTTTTAATTTGTCCTGCATTCACACCAACAACTAAATCAGCTATTGTTGTGTCTTCTGTTTCTCCTGATCTGTGAGAAACTACTGCTGTATACCCCGCTCTAGAAGCCATTTCTATAGCATTTAAAGTTTCTGTTAAAGTACCAATTTGGTTTAATTTTATTAAGATTGAATTTGCAGTTTTGCTTTCAATTCCTCTTTGTAATCTTGTTGTGTTAGTAACGAATAAGTCGTCTCCAACTAATTGAACTTTATCGCCAACTTTATCAGTTAAGTATTTCCAACCTGCCCAATCTTCTTCAGCCATACCATCTTCAATAGAGATTATTGGGTATTTTTCTGTAAGTTCTACATAATAATCTGCCATTTGTTCTGGAGTTAATACTCTTCCTTCTCCAGCTAAGTTGTATTTTCCATCTTCGAAGAATTCTGATGAAGCTGGGTCAAGAGCTATAAAGCAATCTTTTCCTGGAACAAATCCAGCTTTTTCTATAGCTTCTACTATAACTTTTATTGCATCTTCATTTGATGCTAAATCTGGAGCAAATCCACCTTCATCACCAACTGCAGTTGAAAGGCCTTTTGCTTTAAGTATTGATTTAAGTGCATGGTAAACTTCTGCGCCCATTCTTAATGCTTCGCTGAAAGATGTAGCTCCAGCAGGCATAACCATGAATTCTTGTAGGTCTACATTGTTATCCGCATGTTTTCCACCGTTCATTATGTTCATCATTGGAACTGGTAAAACTTTAGCATTAACTCCACCAATGTATTGGTATAATCCAATTCCTAAATAGCTAGCAGCAGCTCTTGCACATGCAAGAGAAACTCCTAATGTAGCATTTGCACCTAATTTCCCTTTATTTTCAGTTCCATCAAGTTCTATCATTACTTTATCTATAGCTACTTGGTCGAAAATATTCATTCCTACTAATTCTTCAGCAATTATGTTATTTACATTGTCAACAGCATTCAAAACGCCTTTTCCATTGTATAGGTCTTTATCTCCATCTCTTAATTCAACAGCTTCGAATTGTCCTGTAGAAGCTCCTGATGGTACTCCAGCTATTCCCACTGTACCGTCTTCTAGTACTACTTCTACCTCTACTGTAGGGAATGCTCTTGAGTCTAGGATTTGTCTTGCGTAAACATCAATAATTTCAACATATTGTTTCATTTTTGTTCCTCCTCTATATTGGTTTATAATAAATTTAGCATAGCTAAAAATATTGCACTAAAATTATAACACAAATTATAACACAAATTATAATTTTTACCTAAATAAGTGATTTCCCACTCATTTCACTTGGAATTTCAAGTCCCATTTCAGTTAAAATAGTTGGTGATATATCAGCTAATATTCCACCATCTCTTAACTTCTTTGCATGTTTTGATACATAAACAAAGGGAACTAAATTAGTAGTATGTGCAGTCATAGGCTTTCCTGTTGAGTAATCAATCATTGTTTCTGCATTTCCATGATCTGCAGTAATAAATACAGTTCCATCAAGTTCTAGCACCTTATTTACTACCTTACCTAAACATTCATCCACTGTTTCAATAGCTTTCACTGCTGCTTCTACTACACCAGTATGACCTACCATGTCTGGATTAGCATAATTTAATATTACTAAGTCGTATTTATCGCTATTTAACTCATTAAGTACTGCATCTGTAACCTCATGAGCACTCATCTCCGGTTTTAAATCATATGTAGCTACCTTAGGTGAAGGAATTAATACCCTGTCTTCGTTTTCATTAGGCTCTTCAACCCCTCCATTAAAAAAGAAAGTTACGTGGGCATATTTTTCTGTTTCTGCTATTCTAAGTTGTTTTAATCCCTTACTGCTTATATACTTTCCTATAGTATTCTTATAACCTTCTGGCTTATACGCAACTTTTACATTTTCAATAGTTTTATCATATTGAGTCATGCATACATATGTTACATCTAAGGCTTCTCTTGCAAATCCAGAGAATTCTTTATCTATTAAAGCTCTAGTCATTTCTCTTGCTCTATCAGGTCTGTAGTTAAAGAATATTACAGAATCTTTATTTTTAATATTTCCTATAGGTTTTCCATCTTTAATAATAACACTTGGAATTACAAATTCATCAGTTTTATTATCATGATAAGCATCCTCAATTACTGATATTGGTGAAGTGTTTCTATTGCCTTCACCCTTAACTATAGCATTATATGCAAGTTGAACTCTTTCCCATCTATTATCTCTATCCATTGCATAATATCTTCCAGAAATGGTTGCAATTTTGCCTACTCCTTCGCTGTCCATATGATTTTGTAATTCTTCAATAAATGCAGCTGAAGATGTCGGTGATACATCCCTTCCGTCTAAGAAACAATGAACAAATACTTTTTTTGCACCTTTTATTTTACAAAGAGTTATAAGTGCTTTTATATGATCAATATGAGAATGTACTCCACCGTTTGATAATAACCCCATTAAGTGTACAGCTGAATTATTTTTTATTGCTTCTTCAATTGCGAAATTAAAAGCTTCATTTTTAAAAAATTTGCCTTCTTTAATCTCTTTTGATATCCTAGTCAATTCTTGATATATAATTCTTCCTGCACCGATATTTAAATGTCCAACTTCAGAGTTACCCATTTGTCCCTCTGGAAGTCCTACATCAAGTCCTGAACAAGATAACGTTGTAAGAGGATATTTAGCTGTTAATGCATCATAATTAGGCTTTCTAGCCGCTCTCACAGCGTTTCCTTCTAGTTTGTCACTAATACCGAATCCATCCAGTATCATTAACATTACTGGTTTTTTATTCATACATTCAACCATCCTTTATTTAATAATTTACTATAGCTGCAAAGTCAGAAGCTTTAAGACTTGCTCCTCCAATTAATCCTCCGTCTATATGCTCCATTTGCATTTGTTCTTTTATAGTTGATGGCTTAACAGATCCGCCATATTGCATTCTAATTTTATTTGAAACTTCATATCCATATAGTTTTCCAACAATTTCTCTGATAAATCCTATAGTATTATTAGCGTCATCAGCAGTTGCTGTCTTTCCAGTTCCTATTGCCCATAATGGTTCATAAGCTATAATCATTTCTTCTACTTGTTTACTTTGAATGCCTAATAAATCCTGCTTTACTTGTAACGCAAGGACTTCTTCAGTTATACCAAGTTCTCTATGTTTCAAGCTTTCACCTACACATAGTATTGGTGTAATTCCATGAGTAAAAGCTGCCTTTAGCTTTTTGTTAACAGTTTCATCTGTTTCATTAAAATACTGTCTTCTCTCACTATGTCCAATTATAACAAATTTTACTCCTAATTCCTTAAGCATTATTGGAGAAACTTCTCCCGTAAAAGCACCAGAATCTTCAAAATTCATATTTTGAGCTCCCACCATTATATTACTACCTTTACATTCTTCGACCACTGCTGGTAAACTTAAAAATGTCGGACAAACAACTACATCACAAGCAGAGTCTTTAACCATTGGTTTTAACTCTTTAACTAAACTTATTGCCTCATTTATAGTATTATTCATTTTCCAATTACCTGCTATTATTGCTTTTCTCATGATAAGTGCCCCCTATTGATAATTTATTTTATCTATCTCAACTAAATTTAAAAGTATTTAGCTTTTTATTTACCCAATTATAATATATTATTATTTTATACTTCAAATATAATACATTATACTAGAAAAGAAAAGCTAATAAACAAGAATTTTGTCTTGTTTATTACTTTTCCCTTATAATTTTATTTTATTTATTAGTTAATGCAGCTATTCCAGGAAGTTCTTTACCCTCTAAAAACTCTAGTGAAGCTCCTCCACCAGTAGATATATGTGTCATTTTATCTCCTAGTCCAAATATATTAACAGCAGCAGCGCTATCACCACCACCAATTATAGTAATTCCATCACAGCTTGCCATAGCTTCTCCTACTGCTATTGTACCCTTGTTGAAGCTTTCAAATTCAAAAACTCCCATAGGCCCATTCCAAATAACAGTTTTAGATTTACTTATAACTTCTGAATATACTTTTCTTGTCTTCGGTCCAATATCTAATCCCATAGAACCTTCAGCAATATTTTCGTTCTCAGTTTTTACTGGAGTAGCATCTTTTGAAAATTCAGTAGCAATTATATGATCTATTGGCAGATAAAGTTTTACGCCCTTTTTATTTGCCTTATTCATCATTTCTAATGCATATTCTATCTTGTCTTCTTCAACTCTTGATGTTCCTATGGCAAAGCCTTGTGCCTTTAGAAAAGTGTATGCCATTGCTCCACCGATTACAAGATTGTCTACCTTCTCAAGTAGATTATTTATAACATTAATTTTATCAGAAACTTTAGATCCACCTAAAATTGCAGTAAATGGTCTTTCTGCATTTTCTACAGCTTCACCTAAAAACTTAAGTTCTTTCTGAATTAAAAATCCACAAACAGACTCTTTCACAAAATCTGTAACTCCTACAGTTGAACAATGTGCTCTATGTGCTGAACCAAACGCATCATTTACAAATACATCGCAAAGTGAAGCTAATTCTTTTGAATAGTTTTCTTCATTTTTAGTTTCTTCTTTTCTAAATCTAGTATTTTGTAGAAGAACAATATCTCCATCATTCATTGATGCAATTGCTGCCTTAGCATTTTCTCCTACTACATTTGCATCATCTGCGAAAGTTATTGTTTTGTTTAAAAGTTCACTTAATCTTACTGATACTGGTGCAAGTGAAAATTCTGGCTTAGCTTCTCCCTTTGGCTTTCCTAAGTGAGAGCACAAAATAACCTTTGCTCCTTTTTTCACTAAATATTCAATAGTAGGCATTGCTCCTAAAAGCCTATTTTCATCAGTAATTTTACCCTCTACTATAGGTACATTAAAATCACATCTTACTAATACTTTTTTACCTTTCACATCAATATCTTCTACGGATTTCTTATTAAATGACATATCAAAGACTCCTTCATACATTATTATAAAAAATCTAGTTCTTTGATTTCTCTCTAAACTAGATTTTTTACATACCTATTCTAACATATTTATGAATTATAATCTATCCGCAACATATTTTGTTAAATCTGCTAATCTGTTTGAATATCCCCATTCATTATCGTACCAAGAAATTACTTTAACAAGTTTATCTCCCATAACCATGGTTGATAATCCATCAACTATAGAAGATCTTTCATCACCTCTATAATCTACTGATACTAATGGTTCATCTGAGAATCCAAGAATACCCTTCATTGAACCTTCAGAAGCCTCTTTAAATGCAGCATTTATTTCTTCAGCAGTTGCAGGTTTACTAAGTTCACATACTAAGTCAGTCATTGAAACAGTTGGGGTAGGAACCCTTACTGCTAATCCATTTAATTTTCCTTTTAGTTGTGGTAATACAAGAGCAACCGCCTTTGCAGCACCTGTAGTTGTTGGTATTAATGATTCAGCTGCTGCTCTAGCTCTTCTTAAATCGCCATGTGGTGCATCTAAGATTTTTTGGTCATTTGTATAAGAGTGAACAGTTGTCATTAAACCTTGAACTATTCCAAATTTTTCATCAAGCACTTTAGCAAATGGAGCTAAACAGTTAGTTGTACATGAAGCATTAGAAATTATATTATGATTTTTTGCATCATATTTTTCTTCATTTACACCCATTACTATTGTAATATCTTCATTTTTACCTGGTGCAGATATTAATACTTTTTTAGCACCCGCTCCTATATGAGCCTTTGCCTTATTAGCATCAGTAAAAAATCCCGTAGATTCTAATATTATCTCAGCGCCTTGAAGTCCCCATGGTATATTTTTAGGTTCTCTCTCAGCAAATATTCTTATTTCTTTTCCATTAACTATAATAGAATTTTCAGTTGCTTCAACTGTCCCCTGGAATTTTCCATATAGTGAATCATATTTTAAAAGATGTGCTAGCGTTGCTGGGCTAGTTAAATCATTTATTCCAACGACCTCAATATCATTGCTATAGTTCTTTACCAAAGCTTTAAATACATTTCTTCCAATTCTTCCAAATCCATTTATTCCTACTTTAACCATCATGAAATACCTCCCAAAATAATTAGTATAATTTTTATTTAAACTTAATTGATATATACAAGTTGTAATAAAGAGAATTCAAATCCAACCCAAATAAATTTAATTAAGACAAGTAATTTTATTGTTTAATTTCTTGTAATAATTTAATTACAACTGTGCAAAATCACTTAAGTATTAATCGTTACTTGAAAATATTCTTAACATCTCTCTTGCTGTAGCCTCATCTGTAATTAAAGTTGAGTTTTCACTATTCATTTCTATAGCAATGATAGCTTCTGCTTTTTCTACTCCTGCAGCTACTGCAATAATATTAGGAATGTCTTTTACCTTATCATTAGTTATTCCAATTGAAGGCATAGAATATACTATATCTCCATCATTATTAAAATAATGTCCAACTGCTTCACCTATTGCTCCACATTCAATTATTTTTGACTTTATATCCATTGTTAAGTTTCTTTTCTCACACATTTCCTTTGCAAGTCCAATTCCATGGATAAGAATATTAGAATTTCCAATATTCTCAAGAATATTTTTTATTTCTGTTTCCTTCAAAAGAGCTTCAAATGAGTTTTTACTCAAATTATCCGGAATATGCAATACTTCATAAGTAGCATCCAATTTATTAGCAAGAATTTCTACCAAAGTATTGGACTGTATCTCCGTCTCGTTTCCCATACCGCCTCTACCTGGCAAAACTTTTATATTTTTAAATCTTTTAGTAGTTGTAAAATTATCAACTACCCCTTTTACGGTACGTCCACCTGTAAGAGATATTATAATATTATCGCCTAAAATTTTTTTAAGATGATTAGCTGCTGCCTTTCCTATTTCCGTGAACACAGTGCTATCTTCACTTATATTTCCACTAATAATTATTACATTTCTAATTCTAAGAAGTTTTTTTAATTCATCTTCAATAAAGTTCAAACCATTTATTTCCCTCATGAAAGGCTTTAATTTTGAAAAAACTTCTTCCCCTTCATCGGTAATATACATTCCAGAAGCACTTATTTCTATTAATCCTTGACTTTTTAGAAAGTTGGTTTCACTTCTTACAACTCTTTCACTCAAATTAACTACAGTAGATAATAGTCTTCTTCCAATAGGTTCTCTATATTTTATATTTCTAAGCAACATATATCTCACATCTAAAACCTGAAGTAGTTCTGGCACTAGTTTTTGTTGCATTTTTAGTAATTCTTCCATTTCGCACCTCCCATTGACAATTAGTGTCCCTCTGGTCAATTAATGTCCCTCCAATGGTTCAACCTTATATGTATAGATTACGACAAAAAAAATATTTTGTAAAGCATTTTATTTGATTTTTTTCTTTAATATATTTTTATACAAATCATCTATATTTATTCATAAATATAATTTTATTTTTTATCGAAAAATATAAAAAAATTGCCTATGAACTACATTAGTCTATGAGCAATTTTATTTATTATTTTATTCTTTTTCGTTGAGATGATGATTTTATCCCCATTTCTTCTCTATACTTTGCTACAGTACGTCTTGATATATCTATTTTTCTTTCATTGAGTATGTTACTTATTACGGCATCCGATAATGGCTTCGCCTTTGATTCATCGCATATTATTTGTTTTATCACAGACTTTACATTATCCACAGATATGTCTTCATTGGACATATTTACGAAGGTAGTAAATAAACTTTTTATCCTTTTAATTTCGCCATTATTAAGCGCTACATATTTATCCCTTATTGCTCTGCTAGCCGTAGATTCATGCATATCTAAACTTTGAGCTATTGATTTTATTGTCATAGGCTTTAGATACTTGTCTCCACCAGCAAGGTATTCTTTTTGATTTTCTACTATTTTCTCCATAACTCTATATAATGTATTTTTCCTACTTTGTATACTTTTGATTATAAACATTGCACTATCAATCTTATCCTTCACGTATTCAATAGTGGCTTCATCATTACTATTATTTATTACATCTTTATATGTATTATTTATCATAAGTTTTGGTACTAGACTATCATTCATTATAATAATGTAGTCATTATCTATCTTTTTAATATAAACATCAGGAACAACATAACAAATTTCTTCTCCTGTAAAAAAACCTCTAGTAGGTTTTGGTTCTAAATCCTTAATTACATCTTCATACCCTTGTACCAATTTAGGGGTAATACCCAAGGCCTTACTTATAAGATTATATTTTCCTTTGGACAATTCAAATAAGTAATGATTTATTATTTTTTCTAGACAACTATCAACTATACCTTTTTTATGTAATTGAATAATTAGACATTCGCTAACAGATCTAGCTCCAATTCCAACTGGTTCGAGACTCTGGATTATTTCTAAACACCTTAATGCGCTCTCTGCAGAAATATTTATTTCTGTCACTAGGTTATTTACAATATCTTCATCCAAATATCCTCTATTATCAATATTATCTACAATATATCTACAAATACTTTCATCGTATTTATTCAAATTATTATACATAATCTGGTCCTCTAAATAATCTTTAAGTGTCGGTTTATTACTTATAAAATTCAACGGAGATATAGATTCATTTTCTTCATCTTGAGAATATATCTTATTGCTATAACTATCAAATTCTAAATATTTGATCACTTCTCTATATTCCTTCAATTTATTATCTGATGAATATACCTCAGAATCGTCTATATCATCTTTTATATCCAAAACCACATTTTCTTGCATTTCTTTTTCTATGTATTGTAGAAGTTCGTAGGAAGACATTTGTAAAATCTTTACAGATTGTTGCATTTCCATTGTCATTATTAATTTTTGCTCTTGGGATAATTTCAAATCAAATCCTAAATTCATAAATATTACCTCTCATCTTCTGTGTTAATTATATCACAAGATTCTGCCAATTTCTAATAAATAAAACAGTCAAATTACTTAACAATTATTTCCCCAAAAATAATTTTACATATAAAAAGAGAGGTAGGTTTTAATAAACCATCTCTCTTTTTATAGTATGTATTTTTTCATATTTAACTAAGTAATTAATCAAACATTTGTAATTATTTGATATTATTTACCATTCTTCTCATAAGGTTGACCAGAAGCTGCAGGAGGATTAGTTCTACCAACAAATCCAGCAAGAGCAAGCATTGTTAACACATAAGGAATAACAGTAAATACTTCTGTCGGCACAGACCATCCAAGTCCTTGAGCAAACATTTGGAATGCTTCGCCTAGTGCAAATAACAAGCAAGCTCCTAAAGCACCAACAGGTTTCCAATTACCAAATATTACAGCTGCCATTGCAATAAATCCTCTACCAGCTACCATTCCCTCTCTATATATTGGTGTGACACCAATTGATAGAGCTGCTCCACCAAGGCCAGCAAGCATACCTGATAATATTACGCAAATATATCTAGTTTTATAAACATTAATTCCTAGAGTATCTGCAGCTTTAGGATGTTCCCCAACAGCTCTTATTCTAAGTCCGATTGAAGTTTTAAATATTACAAAGTTGCATACAAATACAAGGATTACCGCTATTATCACGAACCAGTTTATTCCTGCTAAAACATCACCAATAATTGGTATATTAAGTATAAAATCTGGCATGTTATAAGGAAGAGATTTAACTACGTCAGTTTGACCACCTTTGCCTTTGAAAAGTATAAATATCAAGAAGCTTGACAAAGCTGAAGCAAGTAAATTTATAGCTGTACCAGAAATAGTCTGGTCTGCTTTTAAATGTATGCTCAACACTGCATGAAGTAGCGCAAGCACTCCTCCTGCTACCATAGCAAAAACCATCCCTATTATAGGACTACCACTAATATATGTTCCATATACTGCAAAGAAAGCACCAATTGTCATCATACCTTCAAGTCCAATATTAATTACGCCTGAGCGCTCTGCAAATATTCCTCCAAGGGATGTGAATATAAGTGGTGTAGCTATTCTAAGTGTAGCCGCTATTAATGTAACAATGCTAACAACAATTGCGCTATCCATTTATTATCTCCCCTTTCTTTTTCTTGTTTTCAAAGTAAGTTACAATATAATCTGTAGCTACAAATATAATAATTACTGATTGAATTAAAAATACTATTTCTTTTGGTATACCATTTATCTGAAGTGATCTTGAACTACTGTTAAGTGCTCCAAATAATACTGCCGATAAAATACATCCTATAGGATTATTCTTTGCAAGCAGTGCAACTGAGATACCATCAAATCCATAGGTTGGTACAGCCAACATATCTTGCATAAGAAGTTTAACACCAGCAATATGTGTTGCTCCTCCAAGACCTGCTATAGCACCAGATAACGCTAATGCCATAACCCCCTTGCGTGCTAAGTTAACTCCACCATATTCTGCACCATATGGGTTAATACCAATAGCTCTCATCTCGTAACCAGTTGTAGTTTTCCACAATATAAATGCAATAATTATTGCTACAGCAATCCCTATGTATAAGCTAGTATTAGCCGCACTTCCTTCAACAAATCTTTTAAGCATTGCACTTCCTTGAATTGTCGGAGTAGCTGACTTTCCTTGAACTCCAAAAGGGGTTCTAAGTATAATATAGTTTGCAAGAGCTAAAGAAATATAATTCATCATAATTGTATTTATAACTTCACTCGTTCCAAATTTAGATTTAAGAAAGCCCGGTACCGCTCCCCATAATCCTCCTGCTATCATACCACCTATAATCATTAGTGGTATGTGCACTACTGGGCTAAGTCCAGGAATAGTTCCAATCATTGCACCAGCAAGCATACCTAAAACAAATTGGCCGCCAACACCAATGTTGAACAAACCGCATCTAAAAGCCAAAGCATTAGCAACCCCTGTAAATATTAGTGGAGTAACTTCTGCTAACGTAGCCATAATGTTCCGCTTAGTTCCAAAGCTACCTTTCCATATTGTAGATACCAAGTCACTTAACGCTGTGAAGTATTGAGTTATTGAATACTTCTTTGCCCACAGAACAAA
>DAMAVY010000053.1:0-11942 GCA_032077725.1 Clostridium sp.
ATTATAATAGGAGTGATGTAAGTGCATATTGTAGAGCTGGCAAGTGGCTTAAAAAATTCTATTAATGAGTCGGTGAAAAGATTCCCAATATCAATACTTTTATCTATAGCAACAGTTATAACCTTAATTTATATGGGAGAAAATCCGGGTAACCAGGAAGATTTAAGGCGTGTTGCCATGGTATTAGCCTTAGGAGTTCCCATATCCCTATGTGTTCAACTGTTTTTTGAAAGAAAAAATGGAATTAGTGAAAAACTTAAATATTTTTGCTATATCATTGCAGCTATTTGCTTAACGATTTATGGATATTTCTTTCTTAAAGACTTAAATATGGTGGAAGTTACTAGATACATTGGACTTTTTATTATATTCATTTTAGGTTTCTTTTTTATACCTTATATCCGTAAAGATAAAAATTTTGAGATGTATGCAATAAAAATCCTAGGAAGACTTTTTACAACGGTATTATATTCCATAGTTTTATATTTGGGACTCGCCGCAATATTATTCACTATTGACTATCTTTTAGAGATACAGGTTGAAGGCCAAATGTATTATTATACTTGGCTTATAGTAGTGGGAGTTTTTGCACAGTGTTTTTTCCTTGGAGGAATTCCAGAAAAAGGAGAAAATATAGAAGTCCAAAAGTACTCAAAAGTTTTTAAGATACTCATGCTTTATATAGTTATTCCATTAATTTCCATATACACAGTTATTTTATATATCTATTTTTGTAAGATTATTATTACTAGACAATGGCCTGAGGGGTTGGTTTCTCATCTAGTGTTATGGTATGGCGTAATATCAGTAGGAACATTATTTCTAATTTCACCTTTGAAAGAGTTTAGCCAGCTTATAAATAATTTTATTAGGATATTTCCCAAAGTAATACTTCCACTTATAGTGCTTATGTTTATTTCCATGGGAATAAGGGTTAATGCTTATGGTATAACTGAAAATAGATATTATGTTTTAGCATTAGGTATTTGGGTATTTGGATCAATGGGGTATTATTCAATCAGTAAGAAAAAGAAAAATATATTATTACTAATTTCTCTTGCCATAATCACTTTTATCTCAGTTTGTGGACCAATAAGTAGCTACAGTTTATCAAAGTATAGTCAAAATAAGAGATTTGAAAAATTACTAATAGGAAACAATATGCTTAAAAATGGTGAAATAATTAAATCTACAGGTTCAATTTCTAAAGCTGATAAGTCAGAAATAAATAGTATTCTAGACTATTTTAATAGAAACCATGAGCTTAAAGATCTTAAATATTTGCCAGAAGGTTTTACTCAAGGTGATACTGAAAAAGTTCTTGGAATAGCTTATTCTAATATTAATTTTGGAGTTAACTATGAATATTTTAATTACAATTCTGAAGAATCAACAAAATCCATAGAAATAATTGGATATGAATATCTATTTAATGTAGCTAGTTATCAAATGAATGAAAATAAGAGTAATAAAGGGATTACTATAGATTATAGTAGAGTATCCAGTAAGCTAAAAATTTTAGATGATGGGAAAGAAGTTTATAATAAAGATTTAAACAAGTATTTTAAAACAATTATTGATAATTATGGTATTAATGAAAAAAGTTCAATTCCTGTAGAAAATATGGAATTTGAGGATGAAACTGATAAAGTTAAAGTGAAAATTATAATTAATAACTTCTCAGGACGTAAAGATTTTAATGGAGAAGATATAGAAGATCTTAATGTTGAATTTTCAATATTAGTAAAGATAAAGTAGAATAATTAATGAAGTACCATAAGAATAAATTTCTTCTATAAAGAAATAATAATATATAAATAAACTTTAGGAGGAATTTTTATGACAAAATTAAAATGTGATGCGTGTACCTGTATTCATAACAATGATTTTTATTGCTGTGCAGAGTCTATAAGAGTAGGTGGAAGTAAAGCAAAAGAAAAATCTGCTACTTGTTGTGATACCTTTGATGAAAAAAGTGGAGCTTTATCAAGTAGTGTTGAGACACCTAATCCTCAGATGACAATTTCTTGCAAGGCTACTAACTGTGTCTTTAACGGAAACAAAATATGTGATGCATCTGAAGTTTCTATTTGTGGAGATCATGCAGATGATTCTCGTGAAACACAATGTTCAACCTTCGCTTGTGAATAAAAAGCATACTTGCAATCTTAGTTTAGACCCTGCATTGTAAAGAATAGACACAACTAAAATAAAAACTATCTCATATAGGAATAATTAACTTTTTTAGAGTTGATTATTTTTGAAAATGAGGTGGTTTTTTTATATTTAATTTGTAATATAATGTACCTTGTGTGTAGGATAAGTTCACTATAGATAAGGGATGGGATACCTAGATAAGTGGTGCAATACTTGAAATAGTCTCATAATTAATATATAATTAAGAGATTACAATGGGATAGATAATAAAAATTTAACTGGGTGTTATGGGTGTTATGTAAAATATATTGCAATTATTAGTTATAACATAAAAATTTCATTAAGATATATTAATTTGCAATATTAGGATATTTTGTATAGTATATATAATACTGTATATATGATACAGTATATACAGTAAATTATTGCTTGAGGGGGAAACAAATTTGAAAAAAGAGATTAAAGACTATCTATTAATTACCTTTGGTTTAATATTAATTGCCATAGGTATTCATTTTTTCCTAGTTCCACATAATTTAGCTGCAGGTGGTCTTACAGGTCTAGCAATGGTAATAAATTATTATGTTCCTACTCTTAGTATTGGACTGATAATGCTTGTAGGAAATATATTCTTCTTTGCTATTGGTTTCATTTTTATAGGAAAGGGTTTCGGCACAAGAACTATATATGCAAGCCTTATGCTTTCTGTAATAATAAGTATTTTGGAAAAGATTATACCTGTTACTAAGCCAATTTCAGATGATATTCTAATAAATTTAGTTTTTGGAATACTGGTTGGTTCTATAGGTATGGCTATAGTATTTAATAAAAATGCATCTACAGGAGGTACTGACATACCAGCTAAAATTTTAAATAAATATGCTCATGTAGATATTGGACGAGGCCTTTTAATTATAGATTTTATAGTCACTATTCTTGCTGTTATAGCTTTTGGAGCTACTACAGGAATGTATGCACTGCTTGGAGTAATAATTAACGGCGCAATGGTTGATTATGTTATAGATGGATTAAATATAAATAAGAGGGTAGAAATAACAAGCAATTTTTCTGAAGAAATTAGAAAGTTTATAATTAATGATTTAAATAGAAGTGCAACCATATATAGTGCTATGGGAGCTTATCAATTGGAAAAGAGGGACATCATAGTAACTGTAATTGATAAAAAAGAGTTTATTAGGCTAAAAGATTTTATTAAAAATACGGATCCAAATGCATTTATCATAACCCATAATGTTCATGAAGTTTTAGGAGAAGGCTTTGGAGATATTCATGGGTAAAAAAGCGAAATAGCAAAAAGCGAAATAAAAAAAAGATGTATGTTGTACATCTTTTTTTGTTTATTTGAATTAGTCTTGAGCTGGAGCTCCAACTGGGCAAACGCCAGCGCAAGCACCACATTCGATGCATTGTTCAGGATCGATAACATAAAGTCCATCTCCAGCACTGATGCAACTTACTGGACATTCAGCTTCGCAAGCACCACATGAAATACAAGCATCTGATATTTTATAAGCCATGAAAACGACCTCCTTTACTTTAAACTATGATAATCATAACATATTATGTTATAATAATAAAGTGAAACTTTCTATGTAAAGTATTACATTGGGCGTAAGAAACATGGGAAATAAGCTAGTAAATTGGGCTAAAATCACTAAAAATATAGGAGTATAGATATGAATTTAAATGGAAAAGTAGTAGTAATTACTGGTGGTACCAGAGGAATTGGTAAAGGAATAGCATTAGAATTTGCTAAGGAAGGAGCTATATTAGTTCTTACTTATTTAAAGGATGACAATAGTGCAAATGATACTTTAGAAGAAATTAAATCAATGGGAAATCACTGCATTTTAGTTCGTGGAGATATAAGTGATTATAATTTTTCTAAAAAGTTAATAGAAGATACAATAAATACTTTAGGTAAGATTGATGTATTAATAAATAATGCAGGAATTTCTACAGTAGGATTGTTTATGGATGCAAGTGAGGAAGAATTTGATAAAATTATGTCTGTTAACTTTAAATCTGTATTTAATACTACAAATTGTGTAGTTAAGCACATGATTTCCAGGAAGAAAGGTAGTATAATTAACTTATCCTCTGTATGGGGAAATGAAGGCGCATCTTGTGAAGTGTTATATTCAGCATCAAAGGGAGCTATAAACTCTTTTACTAAGGCTTTAGCTAAGGAATTGGCACCTAGTAGTATAAGAGTAAATGCTATCGCTCCAGGAGTTATTGATACAAAAATGAATCAATGGATGGATGAAAGTGAAAGAGAACAGATAAATTCAGAAATACCTATTGGTCGTTTTGGAAGTGTCTCAGAAGTGGGAAGAGCTGCAGTATTTTTAGCAAGTGAGGATAGTAGCTATATAACTGGGGAAATTTTAAATGTAAACGGTGGGTTTTAGTGTTTTAAATAAAGGAAGGAATTAAAATTTATGAATAATAATGATATAAAAGCATCGATTAAAGTTATAGTTATATGCATAGTTTTGGCTGTACTTTCTCCATATATTTTTGGAGTTTTGGGGATTGTATTTAAAGGAATTCTATGGCTTATCCTAGGAATTATTATTGTAATAACTCTTAGTGTAATGTATTTTAAATATAAGATAAAAAAAGAATCAAAAGATTTTTATTCTTTTCATGAAAAAGAAAAACCACAAGGTGATAATGCTAAAAATGTGGAATCTGATTCAGATATAGACTATAGTGATTCTACTATTGTGGATGTGGAAGAGTATGAAGAAGTTGATGATGAGAAGCAAAATAATAAGGATAATGAAGAATAATTAAAAATAACAAGGATAATGATAATGAAGAATAATTAAAATAAAATAAATCTGTTTATTTGAGAGAAAATAAATAGTTAATAGCAATTAAAGCACTGATAATAAATAATTTTACTATTGGTGCTTTAGTACATTGGAGGTGGATGTAATGAATAAAATTTTATTAATTGAAGATGAAGAACATATAAGAAAGTTTGTGAAGATAAGTCTTAAAAGAGAAGGCTTTAATGTAGTAGAGGAAGAAACTGGAGAACTTGGCATTGAGGCGGTAGCGAAGGAGGGCCCTGATATTGTAATACTTGATATAATGCTCCCTGGTATTGATGGATATAAGGTTTGCGAGATTTTAAAGAAAAATTATCCTCAGATAGGGATAATAATGCTTACTGCAAGGGCACAAGATGGGGATAAAATTATGGGCCTAGAGTATGGGGCAGATCACTATATGATAAAGCCATTTAACCCTTTAGAGCTTATAGCTATTATAAAATCTTTACTTAGAAGAATGGAGCTTGGAAATAGCATAAAGAGTAAAGAAATTATATCTGGAGAGTTCAAGATAGATTTAGATAGTAAGGTGTTATACAAAAATGAAGAAGCGGTAGAATTAACACCTAAGGAATATACCATTGTAAAGATATTTATGGAGAATCCTAATAAAGCTTTTACAAGAGATGAGCTTCTAGATATGGTATGGGGATATAATTTTGTAGGAGACAATAAAATTATAGATGTAAATATAAGACGAATTAGAAGTAAGATTGAGGGTAATTCAGCTAAGCCTAAGTATATTGAAACAGTATGGGGAACAGGATATAAGTGGAGGGATGACTAAGTGAAATCCTTAAAAACGAAGATATCTAGTAGTAATATAATTGTAATAGTGATAACTGTTATAATAATTCAAATCATAGTTTACCTATCAGTAAGGAGTTACTATTACAGCAATCTAAAGGATACTATATATGGTCAGATAAAGATATCATCAGATTTTTATAACACATATCTGTCCTCAAGTACTGTAAAAGAAAATATTTTTAATGATAATGATACATTTTGGAGTAATACTGACTGTAGAGTTCAAATATTAGACTTAGAAGGCAATGTTATTATGGATTCTTCAGGAGATATTTCAAAAGATAAGATAAAAACTAAAGAAATTACTATGGCAGCTGCTGGTAATACAGCAGGGGAAGCAACTTTATATCAAGCTTTAGGTAATCAAGGAAAGATTATTAGTGTGGCATATCCACTTTTTTATGATACAGATGTAAATGGAGTACTTAGATTTAGTGCTTCAACTGTGGGTATTGATGAAAATATAAAATATATACTACTTATAATAATTCTCTTAGGATTATTAGTAATTGTTATTTCTTCTACCATAAGCTTATTTATTTCTAATAGTATAATGAAGCCTTTGAAATTAGTGTGTGTGGGAGCAGAAAAAATGGCTAGAGGTAACTTTAATGAGAGCATACCAAAATGCTGTGAGGATGAAATAGGAAGTTTAGCGGATACTCTAAACTATATGTCTCAAGAAATATTAAAAAATGAGAGATTGAAAAATGAGTTTATATCCTCCGTATCCCATGAGCTCAGGACTCCTTTAACATCTATTAAGGGATGGGCAATTGTACTGGGGTCATCGAATTTGGAAGACAAAGAAGAGGTGAAAGAAGGCCTAGAAATTATAGAATCAGAAGTTGAAAGATTAACCTATTTAGTAGAGGAATTATTGGATTTTTCAAAATTAGTTTCAGGGAAGATTTCTCTTAGAAAAGAAATGTTAGATATATCTATATTTACCCAAGAAATATTAAGACAATTAGATCCTAAATTATTATCTAGAGGAATAGTGGTAGACTTTAAAGCAGATGAAATAAAACCTATAGAAGTTGATAAGAACAGAATGAAGCAAGTTTTAATAAATATCTTAGATAATGCTATGAAATTTTCACCTAATGATTCTAAAATAGAAGTGAAAGTAATGGAAGAAAATGAAGATTTAATCATTTCCATTAGAGATCATGGTTATGGAATTTCTAAAGATGAACTGCCCCATGTAAAAGAAAAATTTTATAAGGGAAGAAATATACATTCAAGTAATGGAATTGGTCTTTCCATATGTGATGAGATTATAACTCAGCATGGAGGATTATTAAGGATAAATAGTGAATTGCAAGAAGGGACAGAGGTTATCATATCGCTACATAGAGGAGAAGAAAAATGAAAAAAGTATTAAGACTAATGATGACTTTTGCATTAATATTTATGCTTACTGGGTGTGATAAATTTAATATTGAAGTAAAGAGCCCTAATAGTAATTCTATTATAAATGGGCAATGGAAGGTTCAAAGCTACGTAGGAATTCCAGAGGAAGAGGGACTTTCCTGTGATTTACAGGGGAGTACAGTAAGCTTTAGTAATGAAGAAGTATTTATGTTTGATAAAGCATATAAAAATATAACCTATAAAGCAAAGGTTGTAAATGGAGAAGAATATATTTATAACTATATTGGTTTTGTACCTGATTATCTAAAAGATAGTAAAGGCATAGTGGTAGTAACCATATCCTCTAACAATACATATTTAAAGGAAGTTATGGTTGTAGATGGAGGTATATTAATAATACAAGATGATGTTTTACTCTATCTTGAAAAAATGGATGATAAGCCTATGAAAAATATGAATACAGAAGAGGGTACAATAGGGAAGGAAGAAAAAATTAGTAGTGGAGTATTAATAGGCCTTAAGGATGAAACCGATGAAGGCTTCACATACAAGACTCTTTGGATAGCATATGATGGTAAAAAAATATCTAGTCATGAGTTGCCATTCATACTTTTGCCCCGTAAAAATGGTTTCTATGAAGTTTTAGCAAGTAGAACTAATAATGAAAACAGTTATAAGGATGTTATTAAATTTGAATTTTCAGGTGGTAATACTCCTGAAATACAAATGGATGTTAAGGCTTATGAAGAATCCAATATTAATGTATCTAAAGAGATAACCTTTATAGGAAATGATTATATAAGCATTAAAACAAAAGAAGAAGGGTCTTCCCATAAATCAGGAGAGGTTGTAGGAACATATTTAATTGATACTATGAACAGGCCAGGTAAGGGTGCATTAACCCTAGGGGATATCAGTGAACAGAAAAACATGGCTAAATTTAATAAGGTCGCACAGGGACTTTATATAGAGGATATAAACACCTTTAACAATGTTTTTATTGAAAGAAATCATGGGAGATGGGGACTGTATACTACAAATATAAAGAAAGCTGAAGAAAATAATATAGAGATACCTTTAAAGGTATCTAAAAATATAGCAAGGTATGATACACTCTTCACATCATGGCAGGGAATAAAAAATCAAGTTCCGTCGGCAGTAGATGCTGTGTCATCTCCTAATAAAAATATGGCCATCATAAAAACAAAATCAAGTTTATATGTATACAAAATAGAAAATGGAAAGATGAATGAATCACCAGATTTAACTATATCTTCAAATGAGGATGAAGACATAGTTATGGCAGAATGGGCAATGGGAGAATATGTAGGATATTGGACAGAACAAGTGAATTCATTAATTAAATCAGGTAAATAAATGCATCCCAATAAAAATTAACCATTAAAAAAATACCATATAAGAAGAAAAAAAGGTTAGGATTTTCCTAACCTTTTACAATTTCTATTTTTAAATATGAAGAATGATTTTTACTATTAGCTGCATCCAGTTGTTGTACCACAGTCTTGGCAAACTTTACAAGTTCCGTTTTGAACAAGCTTTGTACTTGAGCAGGTTGAACATACTTCTGAGTAAATGCGTTCTCCTTTTATTTCAGCTTTTTCATCAGAGATAGAAGTAGTTGATATTTCATGATTATGATTTATAGGAGTATTAACTTCACCTAAGCCAGGTTTTATTTGACATCGTGAAAAATCTCCAAGTTCAATATCAATTATTTTGCTTACTAAGTCTGAAATTGAGCTAACATGCTTAATATAAGGATGCTTTTTCACAAAGCCATAAGGTTCATATTTTTGTCCCCTAAGCATTTTTGCAATGTCTTCTGCAGGTACATGATATTGTAGCATCACTGACATTGATTTTGAAAGAGAATTTAGAAGTCCCATGATGATTGTTCCTTCTCTATCTGTAGTTATATAAATCTCAGAAATTTCACCATTCTCATTTCTATTCACTGTAGTATAGATTTTTACATCATCTATTTGAGCTGGGTGTGTTGTTCCATACCTAATTCCAACAGGTTTTTCTCTAGTAGATACAGTAGAATGTTTTTGCATTTCCTTTGCTTTAGCTAGAAGATCTTTATAGCTTAGTCTTTCTAAATCTGTATCATTTTCTTCTTCTAAAACAGTATTTAAAGGTTGGCTAGCCTTACAGCCATCTCTATATAGTGAAATTCCTTTTACTCCAAGTTTCCAAGAATCAAGAACGACTTTCTTAAAGTCTTCTACAGTAGCATCCTTAGGAAGATTTACTGTTTTTGAAACTGATCCTGATATAAGAGGAGTAATAGCAGCCATCATTAGAACGTGGCCCATTGGACTGATATATCTTTCTCCACTTCCACATTTATTGGCAGTATCGAAAATATGAAGATGTTCTTCTTTAAGATGTGGAGCACCCTCAATTTTACCATCCACAATTTTTTCATATTCATATCCATTTTCATTTACTGTTTCTTTTCTTAATATATAGTCAATAATATCCTTAATTTCTTCATCTGAGTAACCAAGGTTTTCTAGGGCATCTTCTATAATTGGATTTACTATAGTCATAAATCCACCACCGGATAATTTTTTATATATAAAGTGTGAGAAGTATGGCTCAATAGAAGTAGCACCACAGTCCAGAGCAAAGGAGATTGTTCCAGTCGGGGCAACTACTGAGACTTGTGCATTTCTATATCCAAATTTTTCTCCACAAACAATTGCTTCTTGCCAAATTTCTTTTAAAAGAGAGGATAATTTAAAGGCACCTTCTCTTTGAAGAATTTCATGGTTAACTTCCATTGGAGTATATTGCAAATCTTCATATTCACTATCTATAGCACCAGAAGCTCTAGCATGGTTTCTGATAACTTTTAGCATAGAGTCTTTATTAATTTCATATTTCTCAAAAGTTCCTACTCTTTCAGCCATAAGAGCTGAAGCAACATAAGAAGTACCTGTAAGAATTCCAACAAGACCAGAAGTTAAGCTTCTTGCTTCTTCTGAATCATAAGCATAACCCATTACCATAAGTAGGGAAGCTAAATTAGCAATTCCAAGCCCTGTAGTTCTAAACATATATGTTTTTCTTGCAATGTCTTCTGTAGGAAATTGACCCCAGTGGACAGAAGATTCTAGCATAAGTTGTAGAAGAGATACAATGTGAACATATCCATCTAAATCAAATACTTTATTCTCTTTGTCATAGAATTTGTATATGTTAATAGAAGCTAGGTTACATGATGTATCATCTAGAAATGCATATTCGCCACAAGGATTAGTAGAATTTAATCTGTTATGCTTTGCACCAAACTGCCCATCTTCACCACCTGGACAAGTATGCCAAGCGTTGAAGGTATCATCGAATTGGGGAGCTGGATCGGCACATTGCCATGCAGCTAAGTTAAATTCATCCCAAATTTCACTTACCTTAACATCCGTATTAACAGAATCATCAATTCTACCTTTTAAAGTTATAATTTCATCTGGGTTGTTAGAAAGATTTTCAACTTTACTCATGAATTCATTGCTAATTCTTATAGAATTATTACCATTTTGACCTGAAACAGTTTCATAAGCTTCTCCCTCAAATGAGGCATCATAGCCCATCTTACCTAGTGCACGGACTTTATCCTCTTCTTTAGATTTCCAGTTAATGAATTCTCTTATCTCAGGATGATCTATATCAAGACATACCATCTTAGCTGCACGTCTTGTAGTACCCCCTGATTTTATGGTTCCAGCATTTCTGTCAAAGCCTTTTAGAAAGCTCATAACGCCAGAGGAGATTCCACCAGATGAAAGTTTCTCATCCTTGCTTCTAAGGGTTGAATAGTTTGTTCCACATCCAGAGCCGCCCTTAAATAATTTAGTTTCAGTTACATATTGCTCAGAAATTGAGTGTGAGCCTAAAAGTCTATCTTGAATAGATAAGATGAAACAAGCTGAAGCCTGAGTTCTAGTATAATTATCTATACTTTTAACAACTTTTTTTAATTTTTCATCATAAAAGAAATGACCTTGGTATTCACCAGCAATATCATAGGAAAGTTTTAGTCCAGTATTAAACCATTGAGGTGAGTTTGGCGCATACATTTGATTTAGGAAGCAGTAAACTAATTCGTCATACAATATGGTGAATTCTTCTTCAGTAGTTATTAAACCTTCATCTTTTAGTGCTTCACACCAAAAATTAACTAATCTATTAGCCACCATTTTAAGACTATTTTCATATCCCAATTCACCCGGAACTAAGGCTCTTTTAAAATATTTAGAAGCAATTATATCACAGGCATTTTGAGAATAGTTCACAGGAAATTCTAAGTCTTTCATATCTAAAAGAACTATATCTTTTTTATAGTCCTTGAGAAATACATCTACTTTTTTCCACTGAAACAAATCATATACCGTTAAGTCTTTATTCCTTTCAAGTTCTTTAGTATAGTATCTTTTTATTATATTTTTAATATTTTTCATTATAAAAGCTAATCACATAAAGTCATGATTAGCATGTCACCTCCTAATTTGTGTTCATACCATATATTGTGTCTGAAATGTACGTCGCCACTATATGTTGTATTATATTATAAAAAAAATTATAATTCAATATTGATTATTATATTAATATGTGCATATGAAACATGAATAATTTATGCTAAATATATTTTTGAACAAATTTAATATTTGAGGAAATATTTTATTGAAATTATTTTATAATTTAGTT
>DAMAVY010000054.1:0-11860 GCA_032077725.1 Clostridium sp.
CCTGATTTAAGTATTCATTTGCCCTATAAAAATTACTGATGGCTGGAATAATGGCAACTGCCACTATTATGATTAATGCTATCCTATTTAAAAACAATTTTCTAAGTTCATACTTTAATATTCCCATAACTATCCTCCATCCTTCTATTTAATTTCTATAGTTGAAAAAATAAAGATATACTTCTTCAAAATTAGGTTTCACATTTTCTGCTCCTTCAAAAGGTCTGTCATCACTTACTATCCTAACTTCACACCATTGTTCTTTTTGAACAGTATTTGAAACCACATATCTACTTTCAATCCTGTCCAGTTCCGAAGGCTTAACTTTTGCCATCCATATCTTATTATCTATAATTCCTATTAATTCACCTACAGTTTTATTATTTAAAAGTTTTCCTTCTTTAATTATTATTACTTCTTTAGCTATATACTCTATATCAGATACAATATGTGTAGAAATCAGTACTATTCTGTCCCTTGATATATCAGATATCATATTTCTAAACTTAATCCTCTCCTTAGGATCTAACCCTACTGTAGGCTCGTCCAAAATTAATATTTTAGGCTCATTAAGCAGTGCCTGGGCAATTCCAAGCCTTCTCTTCATACCACCAGAAAGCTTTCCACATTTCTTTCTTGCATTCTCCGTCAAATTTGTAATTTTCAAAAGCTGCTCTGCTCTATTTTTAGCCTCCCTACCATTAATGCCTTTCAATGCAGCCATGTATAATAAGAAATCCATAACCGTAAAATCCTTATATATAACTATATCCTGTGGAAGATAACCTATAAGATTTCTATAACCATCCCCCATGGAATTCTTATCTAAACCATCAACATAAATATTACCTGATGTGGGCTTTAAAACATCTACGATAATCTTCATCAAAGTTGATTTACCAGCCCCATTTTCACCAAGCAGACCATATACACCATTATCCATCTTTATAGAAAAATCCCTAACAGCATCTTTATCAGAGTACTTCTTGCAAATTTTATCAATTCTTAGCTCCATGACTTACCTTCTTTCAAATGTTACCATCATTTATATTAATATTATTTTAATTTAATTTTATCATATTATTTGTATTTATTCCATTTTCTATCAATGATATTGATTATTTTATATAATTTACTAATATTCCATTAAATGGTATAATGACATAAAATCATATTGTTCTATTTGATTTATTTCCAAAAATGTTTAATATTGATTAGGGGGCGAACTATGAAATTTAAATTAAACTTATTTTCATTCATCTTATCATTAATTTGTATAATTTTATTTTTTTTATCAATCTCATCAATTAACTTACGTAACTTTACGCTTAACTTATTACAAATACACCCATTATATATAGTGATGTTACTTTGTATAGTGACATTAATATTAGGATTAATTGGACTTTCTAAAGCTACTAACAGGACTTTTTTATTAAGGGGACTTTTTACAGTAATAATAACTATATTTTTAGTAGGATTAATAATTTATATTTTAGTTTTGGGTAATTTGTTTAAATTCACATAAAAGTAATACCTTCCATCTATTACTCTTTACATAAGAAAATATATTTGATATGTTAGTAGTCGGGGGTGATAATATGTTAAATAATATAGACGCTGCAATTTTTGATATGGATGGTACTTTAGTTGATTCCATGTGGGTATGGAGTGAAATTGATAAAGAGTACCTAGCTAAGCATAATCTAGATGTACCTCCAACACTTAATAGCGACATTGCTCATCTAAGCTTTAATGAGGTAGCCATTTACTTTAAAAATACTTTCAACCTGTCTTATGAAGTGGATGAAATCATAAGCTATTGGAACCAAATGGCATATGAAGCTTATGTAAATAAAGTAAAACTAAAACCAGGTGTAAAAGAATTTCTTGAGGCTCTGAGGAAAAATAATATAAAAATCGGACTTGCTACAAGTAATAATACTCTACTTCTTGAAGCATGTTTAAAAGCAAATGGTATCTATGAATACTTTGATGCTATAACACTAACTAATGAAGTTTCAAGAGGCAAAGACTTTCCAGATGTATATCTATTAGCCGCAGAGAAACTAGAAGTTAATCCAGCTAATTGTGTGGTTTTTGAAGATTTGCTTCCTGCACTCCAAGGTGCAAAAAGTGCTGGCATGAAAGTCGTAGGCGTATATGATGAATTCTCTACAGAGTATCATACTGATATGAAAGCAATAGCAGATAAATTTATATTAGATTACGTGGACTTAGCTTCAGCAATTTAATAAAACCAGGGTTGCCCTAGAAGAGAATGTTAATTCTATTCTAGGGCAACCCTTATATATATTGTATTAATTAATCAGCAATATGTTCGACTTCTGCACTTATTAAACCTATTAAATCCTTCGGTTCAAGCTCAACTTGAAAGCCTATTTTACCTCCACTTACGATAATAGTATCACAATTTTCGCAAGAGCTATCTAATACAGTTTTATAATTCTTTTTCATTCCTATTGGTGAACACCCACCTCTTATGTACCCAGTAACTTTATTTATTTCACTTACTTTTATCATCTCAGCAGACTTTTCTCCTACAGCTCTAGCTGCTGACTTAAGATTAAGTTCCATTGCTACAGGAATTACAAAAACATAGAATTCCCCACTATGACCTCTAGTCACAAGGGTTTTAAATACCTTTTCTATAGGTTGCCCTAACTTAGTTGCTACTGAAACCCCATCTACTGCCCCTCCTTTAGATTCATATGTATGCATCTCATAGCTTATTTGCTCACTATCTAAAATTCTCATTACATTAGTTTTGTTATTTGCCATATCATTTTTATCTCCTTTAACTATCTTTTGTAGAATACACTTACCTAAATTACCTACTAAAATTCTAACATAAAAATATCATGCATATACTCATAATAGCAAGCTGTTTTTATGGAGGTATATATATTATGAAAACTTTTTTTATTTATTTGCTACTTAGTACCACTGGAGGCCTCGGTATATTATATTTAGCATTAAGGGATAAATATGATAAACAAAATCTTCAAGTTAGAATACTTTCAAAGCAAAATAATAATCTAACGTCTCAAATAAATATTATTAATAAGCCTAACGATAATTTAAAAGTATATTATCGTCCTATTACATTTGATACTGGAGAGGTTGTAAAGCGTTGTTCTCTCCATATATCACCCCTAAGTAATAGCCCTATTTTACGTTCTCTATCCATTGGTGGAAAAGTTGAAATTGTTGATACCATGGAAGCCCTTGAAACTCTCTGGTATGAAGTAAAAGTTATAACTTCGGATACCGTAAACATAAAGGGATTTGTTAGACAAGAATTTATAAAAGAACTTCAAATTGTAGAAACACAAATTATTAAAAGCAGAAGATATACCAATAATTGATATTTTAGAGTATAATTGTTAGATACACTAATTCTCTCGCAAGAGAGATAAGTACTATCTGGATATTATATAATTTAATCATAATATTAGTTATGGGAGGGTAAATAATGTTACCATTTATTTTCTTTATCTTTATGCTTGTATCTTTAGGATTTCTAATATACTTTAATTATCATCCTAAGGGTTATAAAATGCCTATAGTAAAAACTATAACAAGTTTATTATTTATAGCTGTTTGTTTATCAAGTTACAATATTAATCAAAATGGGCATACCTATTTTTTATTAATACTCATCGCCCTAATCATGTCTTTAATTGGAGATATCTTTCTTGCCTTCAATGACACGAAACTTTCTCATATTAGTAAAATGTTTATTTTAGGGTTAACTAGTTTTGCAATTGCCCATATATTTTTCTCTTTTGCCTTTATAAATCTTACTCCAATACTAAAAAGAGATATTTTAATATTTATAATAATAGCAACCATTTCAGTAATTTCAGTGTCACTATTAAAAAATATTAAAGGATTTAACTTTAAAGGTGCCTTTTCGCTAGTCATCACTTATTCAATTGTAATTAGTTTTATGGTTAGTAGAGCACTATCTCTTATACCACTAATTCAAAATAACTCTTTAGGAACAATACTTATAATAATTGGTGCTGGTCTCTTCTTTATATCCGATTTGGTATTATGCTTTATTTATTTCTATAAAAAGTGTCCATCCTATATGACAGCCTTAAATTTATTGTGCTATTATATAGGGCAAGGACTTATAGCCTTAAGTCTTGCTGTATAATAATAAGACTAACTATCTATAAATCAAGGATAGTTAGTCTTATTTTTTTAATTCATATTTATTACTTATTGCCTTCTAGATTCCTTTTGAATCTTTTTGAGTGCCTTTTTTGAGCCTCTTTCTATGTCATGTTCTAACTTTCTTTCTTTATAACTTATGAAGAGTTGATTAAAATCGTAATCTTCAGGATAAAGCTCTTCTGCACTACATTCTAGCTTTATTCTCTTATAATTTATCTCAAGAAACTTTCCATTTAAAAAGACAATTACATTATTTAATCTATCCTTTTCCTCATATACAATTCCAGAAAGATTTTTATCTAAAAGGATAACTCTATCCCCTTGTTTATACATATACTCTTCTTTATTTGAAAACTCCTTATCTTTTTGTTTTGAAATCTTGCTACCCTTTAACAGTTCATAATTATAATTTTTATTTTCAATATAATCTCTAGCTCTTTTAATTATATTATCATTTACTCCCATTTTCTTAGAAATATAAAGGGCATTACTATCTCCAATTTTACCAATATGAAGCTTATATAATGGTTCTAAAGTCTCCTTTTTAAATTCCATAGCTGCATTTTCAAAATCAGGATGATTCTCAGAAAAATTCTTAATTTCTCCGTAATGGGTAGATGCAACGGTAATACACCCTTTATGATAAAACTCCTCTAAAATTGCAATAGCTAGACCTGCCCCTTCATTTGGCTCAGTACCACTTCCTATTTCGTCAATAAGAAGAAGAGTGTTTTTATTGCTCTCTTTTAAAATTTCTCCCATATTTTTAACATGGGATGAAAATGTACTTAATGCATTTTCCACACTTTGATCATCCCCAATGTCCACGAATACTTTATCAAAGACAGCTATCTCACTACCTTCTTCTGCTCCTATATGAAACCCACTTTGAACAGCCAAGGTAAGTAGTCCTACAGTTTTTAATACTACAGTCTTTCCTCCTGCATTAGGCCCAGTTATAATTAAGCTTCTATAATCATTTCCGATAGCAAAATCTAAAGGCACTACGTTCTTAATTAATGGATACCTACCATTTATTATATTTATATATCCATGATTATTTAAAATTGGCTTTATACCTTCAATATCCTTGCTATATTTTGCCTTTGCTAAAATCATATCGTACTCAGAAATAACTTCAATATTTATCTTTATTTCCTTATTTCTTTCAAATATCATTTCTGTTAATGTAGCAAGTATTCTATACTCTTCCATAGATTCTTCTGCTTTTAAAGTGGCCAGCTCTGCAGTGTATTTTGAAACACTATAAGGTTCTATAAATACAGTAGTCCCCTTTGATGATACCTCTATTATTGCTCCTTCAACTTGATTTTTATAGGAAGCCTTTATAGGTACTGTATATTTGCCATTTCTTTGACTTATAAAAAATTCTTGTATATATTCTTTATTGGCACTACTTTTTATAAACTTATCTAACTTCTCTCTTATTTTTAAATCACAATTATCTATGTGTCTTCTAATTCTTTTTAGTTCCTTACTTGCATTAGAATCTACAATACTGCCTTTAATAGAATTCTCTATTTCTTCCTCTATATATTTAAGTTCTGTAATATTTTCACCATAAGCACTTAAGGTTGGTGCATATCCTTCTTTATCCTTTATAAACTCCTTAACCTTTCTACAACCACGAAGAAAATTATCCACTGTAATTAATTCTGATGGTTCTAGCGCTGCTCCCTTTTCCATCTTCTCTATTAGTGGTGTAATATTAAATACTCCCTTAAGAGGCATATGATAAGATGCATCTATTAACCTTCTTCCTTCAGAAGTTTCGTTTAGCATCCTTTCTACCTGTTTAATGTTATTACATGGTTTAAGTTTATCTAAAAGTTCTCTACCGAGACCACTTACACAGTAAGATTTAACTATTTCTTTGAGTTCACTGTAATGTAATTTTTCAAGTGTACTATTATTCATTTTCACGATTCCTTTACTTATATATTAAGCCCATGAAATCTTACATAGATTTCTGCATAAAAAAAGCCATGGATACCTCCACAGCGTAAAATTTCCATTAATAAAGATAGTTATAACTATCCTAAGGTAAATTTCGTGGACTTGTATCTACAATAGTTTAATTAATCTCAAAGCAAACAAAGGTATGCTATACCCATATTTTTAAGATTAATATTAAGTTACTATTTTAGATACTACACACTCACAAAAAACCCTCTCTTTACTTGAAATCTATGTAATTTAATGATAATTCACACTGTAGAAAAAATCAAGGATAATTAGGAAAATTTATTTAAGTGATAGAACATCTAAAGTCCACTTATCATAGTATGTATTATGCCTATATTAGACAAGGGGGGAAAATAAAAATGACTACTAGATATTCTAATTATAACCATAGTGGTTGTAATCATAGTGATTGTAACCATAGTGATTGTGATGATAGAAATAGCTATGAATCAAATCGTCAAAGACACGTTCATGAATATACAGGAAGTACAAAATACGCAAGTGAAGATCATGAAGTTCACAATCATAATTTTTCTGGCGTAACTGGGGAAGCTATTTATTGTAATAACTCTCACGTTCATAAACTTGAAACAAATACTGATTTCTTTGATCATTATCATAAAATTTGTGATGTTACAGGACCAGCTATATGGGTTGGATGTGGTAAGCATGTTCACCTTGTTACAGGAACAACTTCCTGTAATGATGGTCATGATCATGATTATATTTTTGCAACGTTAATAGATGCACCAAATGTAGATAACTATACCAAATAAATTACAACAGCTACAATCTAAGTACTGCTAGATTGTAGCTTAGATAAAATATGAATAGTATCAATTTTTTATAATGCCTTTGTACTACATACTCTAGCCAATACTAAGATTTCCACTTAAGATTTCCCCCCAGGTATTTTTGGGAAACTTTAGACTAGAGTTTACCTATCTATCAACTTAAAGGGGGCGTCGCTACATGGCTAATTAGTTATGTAGCGATGCTTCTTTTATGTTAATAATTAAAAATAGCCGAAGGTTTTTATGTTTTTTTACATTAAAACCTTCGGTTGTTTATTTTTAGATGCATCTTAATAAGCCTATTAATTTTATGCATTTTTTATGCAGCTTTTTTTATTGGATGTAGGTGCGTAGCACATCTTCCAGATTGAATTTTAGCGTGTAATTTATTTAGATTATATCCAAAGCATAGCAAAATAAATTCTGTTTTGACGCTAGTCTTACTTTTGGTTAAGAAACGATTAAAACTATAATCATTTTTCAGTACCCGAAAAGCACCCTCAACTTGTATTGATCTATTAACCCTTAGCACTATTCCTTCATCCGATAGGATATTTTTATAAGAAACTTCTCTCTTTACTATAAAGTTTTTAGAGACTTGAATTTTCTTATTGCCTTTTGCTTTTGTACATGAGTACAATCGCTACAATCCTGACATTCATAGTTTGCAATATCTGATTTATATCCTGTTTTGGAAGTTCAAGTTGAAGTTCCTTTGTTTTTGAGTATTTTACCATTGTTACATGTATACTCATCATTAATTTCATTATAAAGCATGTTTTCTCTTTTGCTTATGTCTTTTTTAAAGCTCTTACGCTTCCACTTCTCATAGGTTTGAGGTTTAATAAACGGCCTTAAAGTTTTGCTATCTAAATATACATAATTCTCTTCGCTTTCATATCCAGAGTCTGCTACAATTCGTTTAAATTGGCTCCCTAATGATGTATGCATACTTTCAAGCATTGGTATAAGTGTTCCAAGGTCATTTCTATCTTGAAAAATTCCAACGCCTACGACGTATTCACTATTTACAGCAATCTGAACATTATACCCTGGTTTTAATTGAGAATTACGCATAAAGTCATCTTTCATATGCATAAAAGTAGCATCTGTATCTGTTTTAGAATAACTATTTGTACCATTAAACAGCTTTTTACTTTCTTCATATTTAGCTTGTCTATCTTTGAATTCAGTAAGTTTTTCTATACATTTCTGAAGCTTACTTTTTCTTTTCCTGCTACCATGTACAAACTCCAAACCTGTTTCAGTTTTTCTTATATTAAGATATTTAAGTATATCGTCAATATCTACTAGAGTAGAATCTTTACCTATTTCAAAGTTTTTAAATTCCGCCTTATTTATTTCCTCTACGAGGATTTGTATTTTCTCAAACATTTTAGCTTCATTTTTATTTATTGATTTACTCCATACAAAAGAATATTTATTGGCGTTAGCCTCTATTTTAGTTCCATCTATAAATACATTCTCATAGTTTATTTTGCCCATTCTATGTAATTCTAAAATAAGTTGATAAAACAAGTCTTCTGCAGCATCATTTAAATACTTTTGACGAAACCGTCCAATAGTAGCGTGATCAGGGGCCTTACGGCCTTCAAACAACCACATAAAGTTAATATCTCTTTTGCAAGCAGTTTCTATTTTATGCGTTGAATATATGTTATTCATGTATGCATACGCTATTATTTTAAACATGATTCTTGGTTCTACTGCAGGTTTTCTTCCTCTTGGGGAAAATGCCATGTATAATTTAGTATAATCTAATCCCTCCAGTATATGGCTAAGCAGTGTAACTGAATCATCATCAGGTATAATTGCATCAAACAACTTAACGGCAATGATAGTTGATAACTTCCGTTTAGTTTAGTATAATTCTTATTGGTTATTGTTTTTATATTAGTCATATTTAAATAATAACCATTATGCAGATTCTTTGGAATCTACATTTTTTAGTTTGTTAAAAGATTATATATTCAGAAATTTGAACAATAAAAAGCTGAAATCCATAAGGACTTCAGCTTTTTTGTTAGAGGTTTCAAAAACAGAATTATCTATTTTGCGAAAGCCCCTCTATTTTTTTTATTTTATTTTAACAGGAATGTATCTGAAATTTTTACAAACCGAGTAACGGCTGCCCCCATATTCCAAGGAACATTATGAACAGCATTTGTATGCGCACTAACTAATGGTGCTCCATTGCTAGCAAAGCCAGTAACAATTGCTACATGACCCCATGCATCACTTGAATTCCATTTATAATAAACCAAATCTCCAATTTTAACAGTAGAAGCTGTACCAACAACTCCAGAGTGAGCTAATATATATGCTACCTGTGATGGACAATACCGCCAAGTTATATTTGATTTACTATACTTATTTCCAGACGCATTAGAATTATACCACCAATAGTTGTCACCACTAGTATATGAAGTTTGTGGCATACCTCCTTTAGCTAAACATTGGGATACAAAATTTGCACAATCAGAATCTTCACTTATGAAATTAACATATGACGGATTAGAACTATTCCAATAATTATCTGCATACCATTTAGCAGAATTTCTTAAGTATGATTTTGTTCCTGGTTCATATTCAGGACTGATAGATACATTTGTATTTTGAGGTATATTACTTTCTTGAGACATTGCAGTAGCCTGGACATAATTTTTAAAATCTGGAGATTCCATGTTATGAGAAATACCTTCATTGTATACATCAGCAATAATAATAGGTTTTACACCTAAGTCATCTAATGTAACTATATGATTTACTTCCATTTCTGATGTATTTTTTTCGTTACTATTTAAATATGACCAACTAAAATTAATATATTCTGAAAGATAAACTTCATATTTATTATTTTCATTATAGTGCATATCTTTTATAGTTATATTGGAATCAAAACTTTTAATAGAAATACCTAAGCTTTCCTCATACTGTTTATATTTATTAGCTCTTTCTTTTGTTTCATATTTCAATATACTAGAGCCACTTAAATATAATTCATTTAATTTATCTAATGAATCCCTTTGCATTATAGCTTTAGATTTTAAATCGTAAGCTGATGATAGCGTTTTAAATATTTCTAATTTTTTTACGGCATTAATTTCAGTTTTTATACTTGTTACATTTTGTGCATTACCAATTTGTGTATTTACTTCTTTTAAATTCGCAGCAAATACATTGGCACTGGTTAAGAGACTTAATGTTAAAACTGTGGTCATTAAAATTAGGACTTTTTTGGTTTTCATTTATAACACTCCTTTATTTATAAAAATGCTTAAATTTTATTTAAATTCACCTTTAAGCATATCTTCACTAGGACCAGTTCCTCCAGTAGTAATAACATAAGAATCATTTATTTTTTCTACTGTATAAAACATTGAACAGCTCTTCCATTCACCTTTTACTGAGCCACCGCCACTGAGATAGCATTTCATATCATAAGGTTTTACTATATACTCACAATATATATAAAATTTGTTTTTATTTTCACTTATATTTTGTGTTTTAAGAGTGTTTATAATATAATCATAAATACGTAAATTACTTCCATTTATATCACTATATTTTTCATCTTTATATTTGTCTAGATTAAGACATATAAGTGCAAATGATATATATTTATTATCATTTGCTATATTATCACTTATTTTTATACTCTTTTCTGATATATCTACTGTAGTATTTACATTATTAATTTTCCTTGTATTAACACTAGTTGAATTTGAGTAATTAAAAATAATATATCCTATACATAAAAACACAATTACAGATAATAATGATATACATATTCGATAACGTTTCATTACAATACCATCCCTTTATAAAAAATATTTATAATTTAATTTTACCATATTATTTAATTATTTCAACATAAAGTAATAATATTTATTTTTATGTAAATATTGAATTTATATCTATAATTGAATAAAAATCTTCAGACCCAATCTTTATTTCACCCTATGGGCTTTATACAGCATTTCTGGCTACTGTACTCTTTATTTCAGTTGCTATCGAGGAATCAACCAATAATAATATTTACTACAACTTAAATCTTAACCTTTTTAAATGCAGATATTATATTGGTAATAGTCGATGTCTCTCAACCTGAAAGCTATATTAAACTTCTTTCTTCTTGTGTTAATGAAATATCACCTAATGCTTTATTCAGAATATCTATGTTTTTTTGATCTCCTTGAGTAAAATCTATTTCATCTTCATTCATTTTTAATTTAATCATATCTGTCTTCCCTCCCATTTTAGAAGTTGTTTTATGCTTATTCCTAAGATCAATACCTATTAAATTATTTTCAGTCTTAAGTAACCTCTTTAAACCTATTAACTGTTCTATCCATAAATGTTTTTAAGCTTTCATCTGAAAAACATGAGAAAGTTTCTCCACCATCATGTTTAATACCTAAAATCTTACATATAGTTTCTAATTGTAAACTAGATAATGGGAATTCAGCTTCGTTTCCATCATTTGAATATACACACAAATTTGCTCCTATAATCATTATTATTCCTCCTTAACATCATCATCAAGTTCAACAGATAACTGAAGATCTTGATGATTTTTCATTTATTTTTCGTCTGTTGATTTTTGCTTAGTTCTACTATATGTTATTTGTTCTATTGGTAATTCAGAATTATAATAAGATAAGGCTATGTTAAAGAACTTAACGGCAATGATAGTTTATAACTTCCGTTTAGCTTAGTATAATTCTTATTGGTTATTGTTTTTATATTAGTCATATTTAAATTATAACCATTATGCAGATTCTTTGAAATCTGCATCTTTTAGTTTGTTAAAAGATTATATATTCAGAAATTTGAACAATAAAAAGCTGAAA